>CAYSLE010000001.1:0-1084 GCA_964431905.1 uncultured Dehalococcoidales bacterium
ATAAGGCGCACGTAGTCTGGCGAGATAGGGCGCCTCACCTTCTTGGGCAATCCTCGCTCCAGAAAGGGCATTACCCGTTCCACCATCTCCTCAGTGCCCAGTTGGCGCATATAGACCCCATTCATCCAGCCGAGCTTCTCCAGGCTGAAGATGGCCCCCGTCTTGCTGATGCGGTCGATAGAGAAGTTCTGCACCAGCTCATCGCGGCTCATGATCTCGGTTTTATCGTCCAAAGACCAACCTAACAGAGCGAGGAAGTTTATCATCGCCTCCGGCAGGTATCCCCGCTCTCGATACTCCAGAACTGAGGTGGCGCCATGGCGCTTGCTCAGCTTGGCCTTGTCCTGGCCCAGTATCATGGGCAAATGGGCGAACAGGGGCGGTTCCCAGTCGAGCGCTCTGTAGAGCAGAACGTGCCTCGGGGTAGACGAAAGCCACTCATCGGCCCGCAGGACGTGCGTAATGGTCATAAAATGGTCATCGACGATGTTGGCCAGGTGATAGGTGGGGTAGCCATCAGACTTGAGGAGGACAAAATCGTCTATGGTAGCCGCCTCAAAGACCACCTCGCCCCGGATGAGGTCGGGAAATGCGATTTCCCCCTCAAGGGGCGTCTTGAAGCGGACAACGGGTATAACACCGCTCGCCTCTAGTTCCGCCCGCTCCTTCTGGATCAGATCGCGGCAATGGCGGTCATAGCTGCGTAGCGATTCCTTGCGCTCCGCCATCTCAGCGCGCATGCGGGCAAGCCGCTCCTCGGAGCAATAGCATTTATAGGCGTGGCCGCCTTTCAGCAATTGCTGTGCATGCCTTTGATACAGATCCAGGCGCTTCGATTGAAAATACGGCCCGTAGTCCCCTCCCACTTCCGGCCCCTCATCCCAGTCGAGTCCCAGCCACCTAAGGCTATCGAGGATGGCCTCCACTGCGCCCTTCATCCTGCGGGTGACATCAGTGTCCTCAATGCGAATTATGAACGTGCCGCCGGTATGTCTGGCGAATAGCCAGTTGAAAAGGGCAGTCCTAATGTTTCCAATATGGGGGTATCCAGTTGGGCTGGGAGCATAGCGCACCCGAACGCTGT
>CAYSLE010000001.1:1184-50649 GCA_964431905.1 uncultured Dehalococcoidales bacterium
TATCATCAACGAGGACATCAAGAATAGCAAATATGGGGGACGTGTGCACACTCGGTTCCCGCCGGAGCCAAATGGCTATTTGCACATCGGCCATGCTAAGTCCATCTGCCTCAATTTCGGTATCGCCGCCCAATATGGAGGCCTGTGCAATCTCCGATTCGATGATACAAATCCCACCAAAGAAGAAGATGAATACGTCAGAGCAATCATAGAGGACGTGCGCTGGCTCGGGTTCGATTGGGAGGACAGGCTATATTTTGCCTCGGACTATTTCGACCAAATGTATGATTATGCTGTCCAGTTGATCCTAGCTGGTAAGGCCTACGTCGATGATCTGAGCGCAGATGAGATCAGGGAATACCGCGGCACACTGACCAAGCCCGGTAAAGAGAGTCCCTACCGAAACCGTTCGGTTGAGGAGAATCTCGACCTATTCCAGCGTATGCGGGCTGGGGAGTTCGAGGATGGCTCACGAGTGCTTCGCGCCAAAATAGATATGGCATCGCCGAACTTGAATATGCGGGACCCGGTAATGTACCGCATCATGCACGTAGAGCATCACCGCACCGGCAACAAGTGGTGCATCTACCCGACGTATGATTGGGCTCACGGACTTGAGGATTCCATTGAAAAGATCACCCATTCCATTTGCACACTGGAGTTCGAGGATCACCGCCCGCTATACGACTGGTTTCTCGACCAGTTGGGAGTATATCATCCCCAGCAGATCGAGTTCGCCCGCCTTGAACTCACCTACACCCTAATGAGCAAGAGAAGGCTTCTGAAGCTGGTGGAACTGGGACATGTCACCGGATGGGACGACCCCCGGATGCCGACAATTTCAGGGTTGCGCCGACGTGGCTACACACCGGAGGCTATCCGATATTTCTGCGACCGTGTGGGCGTGGCCAAGACCGATAGCGTTATCGATATTGCGCTGCTTGAGCACTGTATCAGGGAGGACTTGAACCAGCGCGCTCCGCGGGTTATGTGCGTGTTGCGCCCCCTTCGCTTGGTCATTGACAATTATCCCGAAGGCCAAACTGAAGACATGGATGCTGTCAACAACCCCGAGGACCCCACTATGGGGACCCGGAGGGTGCCTTTCTCACGTGTCCTATACATCGAGCGGGACGACTTCCGCGAAGAACCACCGGCCAAGTTCTTCCGTCTGGCCCCGGGCCGTGAGGTGCGGCTGCGATACGCATATCTTATCACCTGCGTCGGTGTGGTGAAGGACGAGCGTACCGGAGAGGTTGTTGAGCTACATTGCACTATCGATCCGGAATCTCGTGGGGGAAACCCGCCGGATGGACGTAAGGTCAAAGGAACCATCCACTGGGTTTCGGCTGCCCACGTACTGGAGGCCGATGTCCGCCTCTACGACCGGCTCTTTATCGTAGCCAATCCCGGCGATATCGCGGATAGTGCCGATCTTGAAGATGTTCTCAATCCCAATTCGCTGGAGAGGTTAACCGGTTATATCGAACCCAGCGTGTCAGGCGCAGCCCAGGGAAGCCGGTACCAGTTTGAAAGGCTGGGCTATTTCTGCGTCGACTCGAAAGATACCTCCTCCGGCCGGATGGTATTCAATCGAACGATTTCCTTGCGCGATTCGTGGGCCAAGATCGAGAAGCAGCTTTAATATAGACAATACCCCCATCGTTCAAGGCGCTTCGACTGTTGAAGAGGGCGGCCCTGAGGTTGCCCACGTGAGGAATACCGGTGGGACTAGGGCAAAGCGAACGCGCACCGATAGTTTCACCCCATAACTCGCTATGGCCGCTACCGCACAATAAAAGCCCGCTCTAGGCTGCCCAGAAGATTAATCCAACCCAAAAGAAGACGATCAACCAGATAACCATGCCCACAATGCCACAGACTAAACCAGCTACTGCCATCCCCCTACCCCTAAGGTTGGGGTCTTTGCTGGTTTGGCTCATCGCCACCACTCCAAATATTACGGCAAGTATGCCAAGGAGAAACCCAAGCCCTGGAACCCAGACTAACACCAGACTGCAAATACCGCAAACCAATGAGGCTATTGCCAATCCGCTGGTGCGCGCTCTTTCCATTCACCACCTCCTTTTTGGTGTTTGGCCGTTTAATTTTTGAAAAGCCTCGATTTTAGTTCAAATTTCGGGCTTTTCCCGCCCAATCACTAAGACCCTCACCCCCTTTATCCCTCTCTCCCTCAAGGAGAGGGGGAAGATTTTTAGTAAGAGAGGCTCCGCCTCTCTTTGACTCTCCTCAGGATACAGTAAAGAGCGTTTAAGAGGGGCACTAGCCCCTCTTTCTAGTCTCCTCCCCTTCCCCTTGTCAAGGGGAAGGGGATACAGGGGATAGGGTTTATGAACTGTTGTTAAGGTGCTATGCTCCTCTTGCACGGATTTGAGAGGGTGGAAACCAAAAGCCGCTTTTCTGTCAGTTTTCTTACCCGAACTGCTCAAAGGGAATTTCAACCTCCATTTTTGAACAGCCTCACCGTTATTCTACCACCCCGACAAAAAGGCTACAACAGCGCAATGCGCCTAAGCGACTCCTCCAGGTCGGGAGCTAGCTTTGAGCTGAATTCCACATATTGGCCAGTTGAGGGCAGCCTGAAACCGAGGCTGGAGGCATGGACAAACTGTCGCTTAAGCTGAGGCGACTTCATCCCGTAGACCTCATCCCCCGCTACCGGAAAGCCAATGGCGGAAAGATGAACCCTTATCTGGTGGGTGCGACCCGTTTCCAATGTTACCTCGAGAAGGGTGTAGTTATCCAAATACTTGATAACCCGATATTTGGTGCGCGCCTCCCTGCCGGTGGAGACCACTGCCATCCGCTTCCTATTGCTCGGGTCCCGCCCGATGGGGGCTTCTATCAAGCCCTTCTCTGGGGAGAGGCGACCGTGAACCAGCACTAGGTATCTCTTTACTATGGAACGGGCCTTAATCTGATTTGAGAGGTATTGCTGAGCAGCATCGTTCTTAGCCACCACCATAAGCCCGGAGGTATTTTTATCCAGGCGATGCACGATCCCGGGTCGCACTGAGCCTTTGATAGCGATGTCGGGGCAGTGGGAAAGGATGGCGTTCACCAGGGTATGGCTGGGGTGACCGGGGGCGGGGTGAACCGTCAGCCCCGCTGGCTTGTCCACTACTAGAAGGTCATCATCCTCGTAGACTATATTAAGCGGGATTTCCTCCGGCAGTGGCGTGGAGGGGGCAGGCGGTGGTATTACAGCATCAATCCTGTCCCCGATATTGAGCCTCAGGCTCGCCTTCACCGCTCGGCCATTGACGGTGACATAGCCCTCCTGGATAAGCCTCTGGACATAAGAGCGGGAGAGCTCAGGGCACTCCTCAGCGACGTATTTATCCACCCGAACCCCGGCTCTGGTCACAGTGAATTGAAGCTTGCCGCTCATTTTCCTCTTGGAATAGACTCTCGCCTTCTCGCTGGAAACAGAAGGTAGTAAATCATGAGGATAACGCCCACAGTGATAGCGCTGTCGGCGAGGTTAAACACGGGCCAGGCACCGATGTCGATGAAGTCGACCACCCACCCGAAGGCGAGGCGGTCGATCAGGTTACCTACGGCACCCCCCAGGAGCAATCCCAGGGCGATCCTGACCAGCATACTTTTGAAGTGGGGATAGCGCATATAGATAAGGATTGCAGCGATGCCAACAATGGCGGTGAGGGTGAGAAGGAAGGCTTGATTGCCCAGGATGCCGAAAACCCCTCCGACATTGGTAACGTAGTTGATCCTGAAAAAACCCTCCTCGGGTATAGGGAGTATGTCCTGGTTGGCTCTGATGAGAAACTTGCTCACCTGATCCAAGATCACCACTGCTAGAGCGGTGAAGAAAAAGGGCAGCCCTTTGCTCAGCCGTTGTCGAGGCGTTTCATACATCCGGATACCCGCGCTGGCCAGGATTTGAGGGCCGGTTCTAGCATCATATGTTCAGGACTCCAGGGTTACCAGCACAGCAGCGTTGGATATGATTATGTTATCGGGCGCGGTGTGCTCCACATCCATACCGCCTGGGACTACCTTGATCGACTTCTCGCCGAAGGGGAGCGACTGGAGCACTGCCTCGCCATCTACCGCTTCAGGCTTGGGCGAGGCTATGGTGACGTCTATATACACCTTAGGTAGGCGGCTGGCTTTAGCGACATCGGCCAGATAAAGCAACGAGCCGCGGTGAATGGCGTCCTCCACCGCCCTTCTCGCCGACTTAGTGTAGTCTCTGCCATGAACATCAACCCCCATGCCCAGCTCCACAATCAATCTAGTTCGCGCCATGGTTGCCACCTACTTTTTCCTAGTTCCCTTTTCCCATCGTCTGCATCTATGAGGCCCTCACGGGGCCTCCCTCTATGTGGAGCGTCAGCATCCCGGCTCTCCGGGATGGCCGCAGCAAGTTTGCCATCGCCGTATCTTGATCAGGTTATTACGGAACAGGAGATAGAGCTTCCGTTGCAATGGCATGGGAACCGACATATTGGTGAAGATAGCTCGCATACTTGGCCTTGGCATTTTCCCACCCCCGTAAAAAGTTTACACACTGATAGGAAGTCGAAGTGCTCAGGCGACCACTTCGTATTCTCTTGCCCCCAAGCCATGTTTAAGCGCAGTTGCGATCTGGGGGGAATCGTAGGGATCGGACATCAGTCTGTTTTTGGCCGGATAAGAGCCCAGTATCTTCAAACCTTCAACATCAATGGCCACCATATCCCCAGACGCTATAATGACCCCCGGCTCCACCAGCTCACCCCTTTCCGGGCCGGCAGACACAAAGGCTTTTCTGCCATCCATAATAATGAGATCGGGCTGCCACACCAGGTTCAGCTCGGCAGCCTTTTGCTCCAGATTTCTTACGTGGAGGGCGCGGCGCTCACCGGGATGTAAGAAGCCCACTGCAAGCTTTAATGACATCGAGAATCGTCCCAGACGATGGGTCTTCAGGCAAGGCAAGTAGACTATTTTATTGGCTTCATAGGCTGACCTTGGCACTGTGACTTCATGCAGGTAGTCACCGTCTATTTTGACCCGGACCCAGTCCTCGGGTCTGTCATCGAAGGCTATTACCTCCGCCCCCATCTCAGCTAGCGGGCCCAGCACTCCCAACTTTTCCAACACCTTTCTAGTGGGCCTCCACATGCCGCCGGCACTATCGCCCACAGTCACCTTGGCGCCGCCCCCGGCTAGGATGCGGACGACAGCCTTCAGGAAATCGAGGTCGGTGGAGGCGGGATAGGGGTCGGGGCTGTTGAAATTGGGCTTCACCATCACCCGATCGCCCCGGGAGATGGCCTTCTCCAGCCCACCGATAAGCTCTAAGCACTTAGTAACGGAGGACATAAGGTCATGCTCAACCTGAACCTTGCTAACCAGCACTGTGCCGTCCCTGGAAAAGCGGTTCTGATGGCGTGGCCTTGGTAGGGCGGTCTCCACCTTTTTAGGTGTTCTATCGCTCAGAAAGTGATAAATCCCTATCACCGAGTCGAAAAACTCTGCCATACATTACCTCAACAAAAATGGGCCTATCTCCATTGTATCTTTTCCTAGGACTATGTCAAGCTAGCTGATGTTTAAGCCGGATATGCCGATTCCAGCATCTTGCGTAAAAGGCGGATGGTATCTACACTTTTAGCTCGGAAATGGTTGTTGGCGAAAACGAAGGTCTTCTCCGCAATTTGATCCAGGTGGTGTACCTTGGGCAGCCATTCTTCAAGCTCCTGGGCAGTGTAAGAATAGTCATACCTTTCATAGGCATATTTATGATCCCACCACTTGTCCTTATTGCGCCCGTGAAAGCGCACATAGGCTATGCTGCTGGTGGCCTGGGCAATGGGCGGCAACAGGTTGGGCAATTGCGGCTCATCTACGCAGCAGAAGCCGAGCTCGTTGCGCCGCAGCCAGTCAAAGACCTCCTTCCTCAGCCACCCCGCATTGCGGAATTCGATGACAACGGGTAAATCGCCCAACCTTTCCTTAAACGCCTCTAAATAGTCGCGATTTTGGCGATTCAATCTGAAGCTATAGGGGAATTGAGCTAGCACACAGCCCAACTTCCCTCTTTCGATCAGCGGCGTGAGCACCTGGCGAAAGGCGGTGAACACATCCTCATTGCGCTGCTGTTCATGGGTCATCTGCTGGTTTGCCTTAATGACGAAGAGGAAGCCCTGGCCAGTCTTCTCCGCCATAGCCTCCAGGGTCGAGGGCTTGGGCAGGGCATAGTATGTGGAATTGATTTCACAGGCGTTGAATTCACGAGCATAGTAGAGGAGCCATTCCCGTTTGGGCATACCTGGAGGATAGAAAGGCCCGACCCAGTCGTCGTAGCTGAACCCAGAGGTGCCCAGATAAATCACAGCCTCAGTCTACCATATCCCGCCCTTTTTTCGAACTGGGGGCCACCCTTGGTGATAGGCGTTACCGCTCTCTTTCCTTTGATTATGTCGTAGCATTTTTTCAAGGTTCGGGGTAGAATCTTCATTGTGAAGAGAGGAACCTATGCCCTAGTTATCGCCTTAGAAACGAAGAGGAAAGTCGACGTTGGCAAGCTGGGCCGATATAACTTCCCTGCGGGCTACTATATCTATGTAGGCAGCGCCGGTGGCGGCATCTCTCAAAGGGTGCAGCGCTATCTACGGGAAGGGAAAAAACTCAGGTGGCACATCGATTATCTGCTAGAGCAGGCCGAAGTAGTTGAGGTGTGGTATGCAGAGGATTCACAAGAGTGCCTTTGGGCCTCTGTAGTAAGAGGGATGCCTCAAGGTCAAATCATCGTTCCTGGCTTTGGCTCCTCCGACTGCCGTTGTCCCTCGCACCTGATATACTTTCCTCTCCTGCCGTCCTTCGAGCTTTTTCAAGGGATGCTCGGAGAAAAAGGCCACCGGGCGAAAAGAGCGTCTCCTACCGGCTTCCCCTCAGAGCGCTGACGAAGAAGGATGCAACCGTTTCCCCAACCTGGTCCTCATAGCCCCACCAGAAGTGGTCGGCGCCGGGGATAACCTCGCACTGCTTCGGCTCAGCGAGGCTCTGGAAGAAGCGCTGGAAGTCCTCAAGTCGGGTGAAGTCGTCCCTAGTGCCGGTGACGATGAGTTTCGGCTTTGGGTATCCCCTAAGCCCATTGAGAGAGACCATAGAGAGCGGTGGGGAGATGGCGGCAGCCGCCTCAATCCGCCCATCCATGGGACTGGTTGTGAAGGCAGCAACAGCACCGGCGGAGTACCCACAAAGCCCTATTCTCCCACCATCTACCTTCTCCACAGAGGCGATGAAGGAAACTGCGGCGATAACGTCTTCGGGATCACCCATCCCTCCAACCATCCCCTGACTTCGGCCCACACCGCGGAAGTTGAACCTGAGGGCAAGGATTCCCTTGCGGCAAAGCGCCTGACAAACGGCATAAACCACATTGTTGTCCATGGTGCCGCCGTAAAGGGGGTGGGGATGGCAGACCACCACCGCGGGAAAAGGGCCTGGCCCCTCGGGGATATGGCTTACGCCCTCAAGGGAGAGGTCGCCGCAGGGGAAGGTCGCATATTTCTCTTGCATCACTCCTTCTCTTCCTTCTCCTTTCCTCCCCACCAGCCTTTGAGCCGCCTCTCCACCTCCGCCTCATACCCCTGGTCGCTGGGGGTATAGTAGCGCTGGCCTTGGAGGGCCGGAGGCAGGTTCTGCTGCTTGACAAAGTGGCCGGGGAAGTCATGGGCATACTTGTAACCTTTGCCGTATCCGATGCGCTTCATGAGGCCGGTAACCGGATTGCGAAGGTGAAGGGGCACGGGGTCGGTGCGCGTTCTCCGCACATCCTCCTGCACCTTAGAGTAAGCCTTGTAGAGCGAGTTGCTCTTGGGCGCTGTCGCCAGATAGACCACCGTCTGGGCCAGGGCTAGGTTGCCCTCAGGCATGCCGATGAAATGGACCGCCTGCTGCGCCGCCATCGCCACCACTAGCGCCTGGGGGTCGGCCATGCCTACATCCTCTGAGGCGAAGCGCACCAGGCGCCGCGCCACATAAAGCGGGTCCTCACCGGCCTCAAGCATGCGCCCCAGCCAGTAGAGGCCAGCATCTGGGTCTGAGCCGCGGAGCGACTTATGAAGCGCCGAGATGAGGTCATAGTGCTGCTCCCCCGCCTTATCGTAGAGAAGGGCGCGATGCTGAAGGGCATCCTCGATGGTGGGTAGTGGTATATATCGCTTGCCCTCATCATCAGGCCCGGTGGCCAGGGCCGCCATCTCCAGGGCATTGAGGGCAACGCGGGCATCGCCATTGGCCATAATAACAAGGTGCTCCAGGGCGTCGGCCTCCAGCTCCACCCCCAGCTTGCCCAGGCCGCGCTCCTCATCGCTAATCGCCCGCTGGACAATGAGCCGAACCTGGTCATTGGTGAGCGGTTCCAGGGTGAAGACCCGACAGCGGGAGAGCAAGGGTGAGATCACCTCAAAGGACGGGTTCTCGGTGGTGGCGCCGATAAGGGTGATGGTGCCATCCTCGACGAAAGGTAAGATGACGTCCTGCTGTGCCTTGTTGAAGCGGTGAATCTCATCGATGAAGAGGATGGTCCTCTGAGCGTGCATGCCGCGGCGCTCCTTGGCCTCGTCGATGATGCGCCGCAGGTCGGCGACGCCGGCGGTGACGGCGCTGATGGGGCTGAAGTGAGAGCTTGTTATCCTGGCGATGATGCGGGCGAGTGTGGTCTTGCCGCTCCCGGGCGGGCCCCAGAAGATCATGGAGACAAGCTGGTCGGCCTCGATGGTCTTTCTCAGCACATGCCCCTCGCCAACGAGGTGCTCCTGGCCGACGAACTCGTCGAAGGTGCGGGGGCGCATTCGCGCTGCCAGTGGCGCCTCGCGCTCCAGTTGCTCCTCACGCCTAAGGTCAAACATATCCATGATAGCCCCACTTGTTAAGGGAGGCTCACGGCCTCCCCGGCGGCCCGCATCAGGGGGCGAGGCAGGCCCCGAAATAGTCCTGAGCGGTCAGCTCATCGGCGCTGGGGGTGCCGAAGAGGAAACGGCTTTCCACCTCCTCGCTGCCGCACCTGGGACAGCGAATTTCGCCCTCATCCGCCTTCTCGAACTCATGGCCGCACCGGCTGCATTTATAGCTGGTTTTTGCGGTCATGCTTTTTCTCCTTGATTTCATAGTCGTTAACCCTTTTCTCGCTTCGGTCGCGTCACGACGGCTAAGAGAGCTGCCAACAGCACACCCACGATGAGTACAACAAGCACCCACCAGTACATCATAAGAGGTGGCTGCGGTATCGTGTCGAGAATATCGTACGCCTCGCGGATAAGTCTATCGGCATCTGCGTAATCTCCATGATCCCATAGCGTTTCTGCCTGTTGACGCAAGTCTATGGCTAACTGCAACTTTGCCTTCGACTCGGTAGTATCCTGACCAAGGCTTCCAGCAGTGTCGATCCAACCTTGCGCTCGCTCTATTCTTTCGTCAAGCCTGCAAAGCCTGTCGTAAATCTCGTTATGCTGCGTATGTGGCTTAGTAAGCTCAGTGTAGTGTATGTTCTCAGAGTATATAGCGTAACCAGAAAGCATCATCGCGACTGTGGCAACGATTAATGTGCCCCATGTTTGCAGCCAACGTCTCACTCTCGACCACATATACTTGCCTATGTTTTGCTTCCACTCCTCACATTAAACCCTTATAGTCAGAACAGCTCATCCACGCCTTCGTAGGTGCGCTGGGAGCGCCGGGCCACCTTGCCCACGATCACCAGTTGGTCTTTATCGAAAACGGCGTAGACCACCCGCCAGTCGCCAACTCGGACTCGATGGATGGGGCCTCTGAGCTTTCTAGCGCCGTGCGGTCTTGGGTTCTCTCCTAAGCCTCGGATGGCTGCTGCCACCCGCTCCAGGTCATCACCGGTAAGCTTGTCCAAATCGCGCTGCGCCCGCTTGGTTAGCTCAAGCCGATACACGCGCCTTCCTCTGTTTCAGGTACTCCTCCAGCGTTATCGCTGAGCCGGGGTCGGCGCGGTATTTGGCCAGCTCCTCCTCCATGTCCCGAATGTCTTCGATGTCCTCCCCATAAACTATATCGATAGCCCTCCGAATCAACTCGGCAGCGGATGTCCTGGTCTCAAAGGCCAGACGTTTGAGCCCTTCGTGGGTCTCCTCCGGCAGGTAAATCATGGTTTTCTTCATTCGCCACTCCTATCACCGATTCCTATATATCATAACATATATATGTCAATATGTCAATCATCTATACCTCTTGACCTCAAAGCGGTAGAGCACCACCGGCTCGTCGGGCAGGATGCCGGCTTTGGCGCGGCAGATCTCGATCTGGTGCTCCACGCTGTCCACCCCCTCCAGGTCGGGGAGAAGAAGCCCCTTCCTCCAGCCGCTCTCAACGATGACCCCGTATCTCTTGGGGTCGAGCTGGGCCGGGCTCTCCACCGGCTCCGGCTTGGTCAGGACATCGACGCTGTATTCCAGGCCGGAAAGCTCGGCGGGGGTCACCGGCTGGAAGCGGGGGTCGCGGGTGGCTGAGCTTATAGCGTTGGAGATAACCTCCTCAGCCACATTGGGCTTGGCCGGCTCGAAGGTGCCGATGCAGCCCCGGAGCAGGCCGCCGACCTTCAGCGAAACAAACACACCGGCACGCTCCCTCATCTCTGGGGTAAGCTCCGATGGCGGTCTGGGTATCTTCCCCTCGCGGACGTAGCTCTCTATGGTATCTTTAGCCAGGCGCACCAGCGGGTGCATCTCCTCACCCGCCTTTATTATTATGCCGGCATAGCCCACTACGGCGTGGTAATCGCCGGTTACGTCGCCGCTTGTCTGGTACAGAACCAATTCCGCCTTGGCCGCCCCCAGTCCTTTGCACGCCGAGAGGAGGGCGACCGTGGGCGCATAGCCACACATTGTTATACGGAAATCCTCAACACGCCTTAGGAGTTCGTCTTCATTGAGCTCCAATATTGCCTCTATGGCCAGCTTATCCTTCCTGTTAGCCGACTCCTGAGGCTCGTAATGCGTCATGTCGCTGCTGGCCATGATCACCACGCCTCTTTTCGAGTCCCTGATCGCCTTGGCTATCCCTTTCCCGATCTCCTTATAGGTGGTGCCAATAGATGGGCCCAGGACAATAGGCACGATCTTAATGTCCCTCTTGAAGTATTGCAGGAAGGGTAGCTGCACCTCGATGGAGTGCTCCTCAAGATGGGCGATGTGGTCCGGTTTCAAATGTGGGGATGACTTCAATATCCTCTTGCCCAGCTCCGAGTCGATCTCCACCTCACCCAGCGGCGTTGACCAAGTCCCCTCTACCATGATACTGAAGGGGTGCCCCAAACCGGTATGGTTAGGCCCCATGATGACGAAGGTATCTTTAAATCTAATCCTTGATATGACAGCGCCGGCCACCGGCCCGGAATACATGTATCCAGCATGGGGTGAAACCAGGCCCAGCACCTCTTCCTTGGGTGCCTGTTCATCGATGAGTCTCCGAATCTGTGCCTCCAGCGAAGAAGGCGAGCCGGGATAGAACTGGCCGGCTACAATAGGATGTCTGATCATAGTGACCTCCCCATCCTCATGTTGAGATCGGCACCGCAATAGCGGCATCTGGAATCCTCGAGGCCAACGATGTCGGTGTGATAGCCCATCCTTCCGATGACCAGGTTGCCGCAGGAATAGCAGATGGTATTCTCGTTGGCATGACCGGGCACATTGCCGGTATAGACGAAGCGCAGGCCAACCCTCTTGCCGATGGCATAGGCCCGCTCCAGGGTGGATATGGGGGTCGGGGGCAGGTCCAGTAGCTCATGTTGGGGGTAGAACCGAGTGACATGCCAGGGGGTCAGCTCCCCCAGCTTATCCCGGATCCAGGTAGCGATGCCCTCAAGCTGCTCCTCATCATCGTTCATGGTGGGGATTATGTTGGTCACCACCTCCACATGCATCCCCCACTTCTCTTTAGCCCTCTCCGCCACCTCCAGGATCCCACGCCACCGACTTATTCGGGCGAGTTCCCGGTGAAAGCGATCGCTGAAGCCTTTTACATCAACGCGGTAGGCCTCGAGATAGGGGCCGATCATGTCCAGAGCCTCTGGGGTGATGTAGCCGTTGGTCACATAGACGGTATAGAGGTTGTTCTCCTTGGCCAGCTTGGCTGAATCGAGGGTATACTCAAACCATATAGTAGGCTCATTATAGGTCCAAGCGATGCCCTGGCAGTTGGAGCGCTTTGTCATATCAATCGCAGCCTGCGGCGAGACGGTTCGCGACTCTGTAAGGAAGGAGGGGTCACCGCATGAGATCTGCCAGTTCTGGCAGTGCTTGCAGTGGAAGTTGCAGCCCCAGGTGCCTAAAGAGAAGACCAGGGTCCCGGGAAAGAAGTGGAACAGCGGTTTCTTCTCGATGGGGTCCACAGCCACCGATGAAGCCGCAGCGTAATTCAGGGCGTAGAGCACACCATCGATGTTCTGGCGCATCTTGCAGACGCCTAGCTTGCCCGGAGCGATGGCGCAACGCCACTGGCAGATA
Organism: uncultured Dehalococcoidales bacterium; assembly: GCA_964431905.1. Lineage (GTDB taxonomy): Bacteria > Chloroflexota > Dehalococcoidia > E44-bin15 > E44-bin15 > CAYSLE01. The sequence continues at coordinate 13,697 of CAYSLE010000001.1, forward strand.
TGGCATCTCACTCTGGAGCCGGGGAGCTTGTCATAGAGCAACACCTCGCGCCTCATCACCGCCTCCGGCCGTATTTTAGCATATTTGGGGTACGGTGTAACCCCGACTTCAACTTGACTACCTTCCCCTGAGTTGGTAGACTGAACTAGATAGGCAACCGTTAAAAGGGGCTTGATGAAGCGGTTTAGCCTTAGAGATAAGGCCGCTATAGTTGGAATCGGTGAGACGGAGTATTCCAAAAACTCCGGGATGAGCCACCTGGCGTTACTGCTTCAGGCAGCGACCAGAGCTATAGAGGATGCCGGCCTCCGTCCCCGGGACATCGATGGCGTGATACCGGCCATGGGTGTTATCCCCTTTGAGGATATTGCCGTCAACCTGGGGACTGAAGACCTGAGATACACAGTGTCTATCCATATGGGAGGTGCCAGCGCCGTGGCCACGCTGCAGAGTGCCGCCATGGCGGTGGCCTCTGGGATTGCCACCAATGTCCTTTGCCTCACCGGCTGGAATGGCTATTCCGGGTTTCGGGCTTCAACCGTCGGCGAGGCTGCGGATGTGTCAGCGCTACCCATGACGGCCATGGCATCGCCAATGACCAAGTTACGGGATTTTGAAGTGCCTTATGGGATTTTGGTCCCGGCCCATTGGTATGCCCAACTTGCCATGAGGCACATGCACGAGTTCGGGACCACCAGCAGGCAACTGGGGGCAGTGGCGGTGGCCTGCCGCAAGCATGCTCAGCTCAATGAGAGAGCGATAATGCGGGGCAGGCCGATGACCATCGAGGATCATCAGAGTTCAAGGATGATCGTAACCCCCTTCCGCCTTTTCGATTGCTGCCTGGAGAACGATGGCGCTGCTGCCGTGGTGGTAACGTCGGCGGAGAGAGCTAAGGGCATGAAGCATCGCCCGGTCTACATAATGGGCATTGCCGAAGGCCATCCGGTGCCGGTCGACCACATTGCCAGCAGACTGGATATGTTTCAAGTAGGCCTTTCCTATGCTGCACCTAGGGCCTTCGCCATGGCCGGCGTCGCCCCCAGGGACATCGCTGTCGCTGAGATCTACGACTGCTTCACCTGGACGGTGATCTGCCAGCTTGAGGCACTGGGCTTCTGTAAGCGGGGGGAGGGTGGTCCCTTCGTCGAGGGGGGTCGCATCGAACTCGGTGGAGAGTTGCCGGTAAACACCCACGGTGGCCTTCTCTCCCAGGCCCATGTATTGGGAATGAACCACGTTGTCGAGGCAGTGAGGCAGGTGCGGGGAGACGCCGGTGACGCCCAGGTCAGGGATGCTGAGATCGCTCTTGTCACCGGGTGGGGCGACCTGGGCGATGGCTCTGTTGCCATATTGAGGAGATAGAATGGCTTCTTATGATAAGCCCCTGCCGCTGATGACACGGGAGACGCGGGAATTCTGGCAGGGATGTAAAAGACACGAGCTTCTCATTCAAAGATGCAAGGACTGTAGAACCTACCGTCATTACCCTCGTATCTTGTGCCCTAACTGCGGCTCTTGGAACGTAGAGTGGGCCAAGGTCAGCGGGAAGGGAAAGGTCTATAGCTACATAGTTGCCCACCGGCCGTTTCACCCCGCCTTCGCCGACGATGTCCCCTATGCCGCGGTCATTGTCGAACTGGAGGAGGGGGTTCGCATGGTGAGCAATGTGGTAGACTGCCGGCCGGAGGACATATACATCGGGATGCCGGTGGAGGTGGTGTTCGATGACGTCACCAAAGAGGTAACCCTGCCCCGATTTCGAAGGGCATAGCTGGCGTGAAATTACGGTAATACCAGCCTTACATAGCAAATGTTCACGGAAAAGGGGGAGAGTGTATGAGCCTTAAAGACAAGTATGCAATTGTGGGGGTGGGATATACCCCTCAGGGCAAGCTTCCGGATTGGACGGTGAGAGGCCTGTTTCTGGAGGCGTCGAAGAACGCCATCGAGGATGCCGGCCTCACCACCAAGGACATCGATGGCATCCTGGTCGAGCTGTGCTGGACGGACCCTACCACCCAGTGCTGGAGCCTACAAGCAGACCTGGGCATCGAGCATACCGGGCTCTGTGCCAACTACGATTCCATGGGGGCCAGCGCCAGCGCCAAGGTGCAACTGGCGGCCATGGCCATCGATGCCGGGCTGTGTAAAGCGGTGCTCTGTGCCTTTGTCGAGAAGTCAGCCACCGCCTTTGCCGTCCCCTACCGTGTTTCGCTAGGTGCTGGTCTAGCCTATGGATTCTTCGGCGCCATGCCCGGCATTGCTATGGCGGCACAGGCGCACATGAGCAAATACGGCACTACCAGCAGGCAACTGGGGGCGATAGCCGTTACCCAGCGACGGCATGCCAGCCTCAATCCCATCGCTCAGATGCGGACCCCGATAACCATCGAGGATCACCAGAATTCGAGGATGATTGCGGCGCCGCTTCACCTACTCGATTGCTGCCTCGTCTCCGATGGCGGCCGGGCACTGGTGGTCACCTCAGCCAAGCGGGCGAAATCGCTGCGGCACCAGCCGGTCTACATCATGGGCATGGGACAGGGCCACGTCATCCTCGACCTCCCGGAGCGGCCGGATATGCTGGATACCGGTGCCAAACGTTCGGGGGAGGCAGCCTTCAAGATGGCAGGGATCACCTGCAAAGATGTGGATGTTCTCGAGCTTTACGATGCTACCACCTATAATGTCATCACCCAGCTGGAGGAGCTCGGCTTTTGCAAGCGGGGCGAGGCCGGGCCTTTCGTAGAGGGGGGAATGCTGTCCATCGATGGCGAGCTGCCCACTAATACCTCGGGGGGAATGCTGTCCGAGGCCTACCTCCAGGGCTGGACCGGGCTTATCGAGTTGGTGCGCCAGCTAAGGGGCGATTGCGGCCAGCGCCAGGTCAAGGATGCTGAGATCGGGCTGGTCACCAACCAGGGAGGCTTCATCGGCTTCCACTCCACCCTTATCCTGAGGAGGTAATGATGGTTGAAATGCAGAAGCCACTTCCGGGCATAACCGAGGCGACAAAGCCCTACTGGGAGGCAGCTAAGCGGCACGAGCTATTGCTCCTGAAGTGCGTTGATTGCGGCCACTACCGCCATCCTTTGGCCCCTGGGGAGAGCTTCATGTGTCCCAACTGCAACTCGGTAAAGCAGCCGCAGTGGGTTAAGGCCAGCGGCAGGGGGAAACTTGTAACCTGGACGGTGATGTACAAAATTTTCCACCCCGCCTTCGCCAGCGAGGCGCCATATGCTGTCGCCATCGCCGAGTTGAAGGAGGGGCCGAGGATGCTGGCTAACCTCCGCGGGGTGAAGCCTGAAAATATAAAAGCTAATATGGAGGTGGAGGTCTTTTATGAGGATCTGACCGATGAGGTCACCCTGCCCCAGTTCAGACCGAGAGGGAAATGAGGATGATAGTCATTGGCCTCACCGGAGGGATTCTCAGCGGAAAAAGCACTGTATCCGAGATGCTGGCTAAAAAAGGAGCGGTTATCATAGATGCCGACAAGATCGGCCATCAAGCGTATAAGCCCGGCACGGAGACTTGGCAAAAGCTCGTTACCGCCTTCGGCAGGGGGATCCTTAAAGAGAACGATGAGATAGATCGAAAAAAGCTGGGCGATATCGTCTTTAACAACCCCCAGGCCCTGGCCCAGCTGAACCGGATCGTGCATCCCAAGATGCACTCCATGATGAAGGAGGAGATCGAGAGACTGAGAGGTAAAGGGGTAGACGTGGTGGTGCTTGAGGCCGCGGTGCTCATCGAGGCTAACTGGACTGACCTTGTTGACGAGGTCTGGGTCACGGTAGCCCCGGAGGAAGTGGCGGTCAAGCGCCTTCAAAATAGGGGCGGCCTTAACGAGGAGCAGGCCCGGGCTCGCATCCGCTCCCAGCTCTCCCCTAATGAGCGGGCCGAGCACGCCGATGTAATAATAGATACCGATTGCCAGCTTTCCCAAGTCAGAGCCAAGGTGGAAGAGCTGTGGCAAGGGCTTCAAAAAAGGAGTGGTTCAGAATGAGTTTGCAGAGCACCAGGACGCTTTATAGGGAACACATGATCGAGGAATATGTGGTCCGGAGGGAGCCCTATTACCTGCCCATCGGCGATGAGGTCCAAATCTTCGAGGCTGCCTTTGCCCAGAAGATACCGGTTATCCTTAAGGGGCCGACTGGCTGCGGCAAGACCAGGTTTTTGGAGTATATGGCCTACAGGTTAGGGCGCCCCCTTACCATCGTGAAGCCACGGAGTAAACAGGGGTTGCCCGAGAAAAGCGGTATCCCCCTGGTCACTGTGGCCTGCCATGAGGACCTGAGCGCCACCGATCTGGTGGGCAGATACCTCCTTGAAGGGGACTCGACCAAGTGGCTCGACGGGCCGTTAACCAGGGCAGTGAAGGCCGGGGCTATCTGTTACCTGGATGAGATCGTGGAGGCGAGAAAGGATACCACGGTGCTCATTCACCCCCTCACCGACCACCGCCGCATCCTGCCGGTGGAGAAGAAGGGACAGGTCATCGAGGCTGACAGCAATTTCCTCCTGGTGATCTCCTATAATCCCGGATACCAGAGCGCCCTGAAGGACCTCAAGCACAGCACCCGCCAGAGATTCATCGCCATCGACTTCGCCTATCCACCTCGAGATAAGGAAAAGGAGATCATCGAGCACGAGAGCGGGGTCTCAGCAGAGGTCGCCTGGGATCTGGCCAAGCTTGGCGAGAAGGTGAGGAACCTCAAGGAGCACGGGCTTGAGGAGGGGGCTTCTACCCGTCTCTTGATCTACGCCGGCAGGCTCATCGGGGAGGGCATCCCACCGCGGAGGGCCTGTCAGGTGGCTATAGTATCGGTGCTAAGCGACGATGCCGAGGTGCAGCGAAGCATTGAGGAGGTCGTGTCCACCATCTTTGAGTAGGCACCCCTTGGGAGTTGTCGGTGAACAGAATGAAGCTCTTTATGGAGCCTGATTCGGTGGCCATTATCGGGGTCTCCAGAGTCACCGGCCCCGTTACCCTGAATATCCTGGAGAACCTGGTGAACGCCGGTTTTCTGGGGAGGGTCTACCCGGTGAATCCCAATGCCGACGAGATCCTGGGGATGAAATGCTACCGCAGTGTGCTCGACATCCCCGATGGTATCGACCTCGCCGTGATAACCACGCCGCGCTCAGTGGTGCCACGCATCGTCGGCGAGTGCACCCAAAAGGGAATAAGGGCTCTCATCGTCGTCGGTCAAGGGTTCGCCGACGGGGATGAGGAGGGTAAAAAGCTACAAGAAGAGATAGTGAGGATCGCCAGGGAAGGCGGGGCCAGGATACTGGGGCCCAATACCTTCGGCATCGCTAACGCCTTCAATAATCTCAGCTCAGCCTATATGAAACTGGAGATGAATAAGGTCCCCATAGGGATTATCGCTCAGAGCGGGTTCTTTTTTGTTGGCCTGCCCAAATTCACCGTAGTGGGAAAGGGGATCGACCTGGGCAATGCCTGTGATATCGATTTCGCCGATGGCCTGGAATATTTTGAGGATGACCCCCAGATTAAATTGATCCTCCTCCATATAGAAGGGACGAAGGATGGCAGACGGTTTATTGAGGTCGCAGGGCGAGTGGCGAAGAAAAAGCCCATAATCGCCCTCAAGACGGGCAGAGGAGAAGACGGGGCCAGGGCAGCCCGCTCTCACAGCGGCTCGCTGGCAGGCAGGGACGAGGTCTACGATGCCGCTTTTCGGCAACACGGTATCATCAGGGTTGGCGATGTCGATGAGTTCCATGACCTGGCCAAGGCCTTCCTACACCTGCCCCCGATCAAGGGAAGGAGCATTGGGGTAATCACCATCACCGGCGCTGGCGGCATCATCGCCACTGACGCCTGCGAAAGGTATAACCTGCACTTGGCCAAGCTTTCACCCCAGACCTTGAGCACAATCGGCCCTTTGGCACCCTCGTGGCAGACCCTGGAGAATCCCGCCGATATCTGGCCAGCGATGATGATTGAGAGGCACCCTTTTGATGAGGTCTTCACCACCATCCTGGAGGCATTCCTGGCCGATGGTAATATCCATGCTGTCATCCTCATCTTCGCTGCTTTCCCTATCCAGTTCCCGACATTCCCGATGAGGGACCTCAGCCAGATTGCCAACAGATTCGAAAAGCCCGTCGTCTGCTGGCTATACGGGCCCGATCCAGAGAAGATGGCCAGTCTGATAGAGAACGAGGCGAGAATAGTGGTTTTCCCCACCTTAGATCGGGCGATGAGGACTCTCTCCAGGCTCAACGATTATTTCGAATACCTAGCGAGCGCCAACAATGAAGGTGACAGATAGTTCTCGACAGCGGAAACACCGAGCGGCCAAGGATAGCAATGCGTTCAAAGAGAAGATCCGCCGAATCCTCTCCCAGAGGGTGAAGCATACCATCGTCTTCACCGATGCCCCTTTAGCTCCGGCTGCGGTGCTGGTGCCCCTTTATAAGAGGGAAGGGGAATACTACCTCCTGTTCACCAAGAGAACGGAGAGACTGGTGCATCATAAAGGCCAGATATCCTTCCCCGGAGGGGCACAACACAAGGAGGATCGAGACCTTGCGACCACCGCCCTCCGCGAGACCTTTGAGGAGATCGGGGTCAAGCCTGAGGACGTGGAGATATTGGGGGAGCTGGACCGGATGGGCACGGTCACCAGCTACTTCCTCATCACACCCTTCGTTGGCATTATCCCATATCCGTACAAGTTCACCGTGAGCCAAGATGAGATAGAGGAGCTGGTGGAGGTCCCCATATCGGCGCTTCTGTCCAAAGCGAACTATCGGGAAGAGAACCACGAGTATGAGGGCAAAACCTATGTGGCGAGCTTCTTCGATTATAAAGGCAAGGTGATTTGGGGAGCAACCGCCAAGATTCTAAAGCAGTTCCTGGATCTTGTCTTCGAGGAAAATGGCACGAGGGCATGACATGGCAGATGAGCACCTTTCACCACTGGAGCGGGAACTGGGCCACTTTCCCCCTGCACTCCTAGCCGAATTCCACAAAGCGGCTCCGGCGGCCAGGGCCCGACTCTCCCCAAAGGAGTTTGAGGATTGGGCCAAGGAGGGCATTGCCATAGCCCAGTCTTCCTACCGCGCCTGGGAGCCGGCTTTGGAGTATTTCAGGGCAACCCCCAAGACCCTGGAGAAACTCTCCTTTCCCACTCTGATCTCATGGGTCCAAGTGGGCAAAAGGCTTTCTCAGGAGTCCTGCACCCTCTCCTCAGCCTATTTTCGAGCAAGCCCTGGCGCCATCAACTTCCTCGCACCGAACCAGTTTGAGGACTGGGCCAGCATAGGGAGAAGCCTGTACAAAGAGACCTGGCGCTCCAGCTCCCTCTCAGCGAAGTTTTTCGAGTGCAGCCCAGGGTTCCTGTCCTACCTAGACCTTGAGGCGGTCTCGCGGTTTGTCCTTTTTCTGGGGACGCTCGCCGAGAAATCCTATGACCTGGCTAACGAGTGCTTGCTTCTGGCCGAGGAGGTCTTTGCCGGGTTGGAACGGGATGAGCGGATGCCCTTTATCAACCTGGCGTCGGTTCTGGCACAAACCAATTGTGCCGATGCCAGAACCTACTTCGCCCTCGGGCCCAGGATCCTTTCCCGGATCGAGCGGGGGGAGAGGAACCGCTTCCTGTCTCTGGCCATGGCCATTGCCAGCTCTAAGGGCATCCACGCCCCCTCCTTTCTGTTCGATGGGTCTCAGGCTCTAAGCAAGCTGGACGCCGCGCTCCACAGCCCCCTGCTCGATGCCTTCGAGGAGCTATCGCCCCTTTCCGCCGCCTCTGCCATCGAGTTCCTGAGGGTCTCTCCCACCCTGCTGCAGCGGATCGATATCTCAAGGCTAGGGCACTGGCTCAGCGAGGGGAAGAGCATTTTGAAGAAACGGAGAGAGGCTGGGGAAGCCTACTTCCGCTTGGAGTCGATGAGGTGTGAGGAGGTTTTGCAGCGCCTGTCCTCCGGGGTTGAGCTAGACCAAGTTAAAGAGGTGCTGCGAATGTACTGTAGAGCGCTCACCGGGCGCAATGCTCAAATACTTTCCACCGAGAATTTGACGGGTAGAGGCATCGGATGGACCTCCCTGGAAATGCCCTCCACCGAGGGAACCGGAGTGTTTCTACCGTCCATCGTCGACAAATATGACACCAAGAGAGATAACTTCGGCTGGTATAAGGTTATGGTCACCCACCAGGCAGGGCATCTTGAATTTGGCAGCTTCGATTTCTCCTTCGAGAAGGAGGCCACCCTCTTCCCCAACCTGCGCTTTGAGCTTGGCGACCGAAGCGGGAATGGTATTACCGACCTGGAGAGGTTCTTCGATCTCTTCGCCGACCGTCGCCTTGCCGCCGACATCTTTACTGCGGTGGAGGACACGAGGGTAGACTACCTGCTCAAGGGAGAATATGCCGGGATTAGAAAAAGATATGAGCAGGTGCAGCGAGAGGCGCTGGCGGATAGACCCCCGGTGAATTCCCTGCCATTGAGGCAGGCATTTGTCGAGTTCCTGACCCAAGTGAGCCTGGTGGACCTTGACCATGTCGAATTTCCCGCTGAAGTGGCGCGTGAGCTTCGCCTGGTTACTCAAATCGCCAGCAAGGTAAAGTCGCCCCAGGCCACCGTGGAGGACTCCGCTGAAGCTACCATCAGGCTCTATGCCCTCATAGCTAAGATCATCAATATGATGTATGAGCAGGGGTGGCAGACCATCGATCTGAACATGGATTTTGAAGACCTCGATGAGCTCATCGTATCCCTCGATGGCATTCCCAAGGGGGATAGGGTAGAGGGCACTGAACTGCCCTATGAAAGCCCGCCACAAGTGGATTTCCGCGGCGATTTCAAACCGGAGCTTGTTCAATTGCTAATGAAATTAAAGCAGGACTACTCTCAGCGCGATACTCCTCCGGGCACACCTCTGTCCCCAGAGGCCCTGAAGGAACTGGCGGAGAAGAGCGTTGAGATCGAGCTTGCCTGTGTATCACCCGGCGATCTATCCTCCTCCATCGGCCTATTCATCAGCAACCTGATGGACCAACTGAACCAGCCGATACCTTCTCTAACCATCCCAGAAAGGAAAGAAGCAAAAAAAGCCGCCTCGGAGGAGAAGGCCCTGGAAGAGGAAAAGAATTCCTTCCTCTATGATGAATGGGACTTTCGCGCCAACGATTATAAGCCCAGGTGGTGTCGCCTCCGAGAGAAGACCACCGCTGAAGGGACAGCGGAGTTCTTCGAAGACACCCTGAAAGATCATTCCCATCTGGCTGCTCAGATCAAGAGACAATTCGAACTGGTGACGCTGGAATTCTTCAAGAAGATAAAGAGGCTTCACGATGGAGAGGATTTCGATCTAGATGCCGTGATTGAGGCCATGGTAGAGAAAAAGGCCGGGGTTGCTCCCAGCGAGAAGATCTACTGGAGACGGAACAAAGTGGAGAGGGATGTCTCCGTGGCCTTTCTCCTCGATATGAGCGCATCGACCTCCGAAGCCATCGAGGAGGTAAAAACGAAACCGGATAATTGGGATTTCGATACCAACCTGAGAGGCTATTTGCAGTATCTCAGGATGCAGCGCGAAGACATGGGAGGACAAAAAACAAGGCGCATCATCGATGTGGAAAAAGAGAGCCTGGTCCTCCTGATCGGGGCGCTGGAAACCATCGGCGACCAATATGGAATCTATGGCTTCTCCGGGTATGGCAGGGACAATGTGGAGTTCTTTGTCATCAAGGACATCGATGAGGATTTTTCGGAGAGGGTAAAACAACGGATCGACAAGCTTGCTCCACTGCACGCCACCAGAATGGGGCCAGCGATAAGACATGCCACCTCAAAGCTACTGAGGCAGGATTCCAGGACCAAGATCCTCTTCCTGATCAGCGATGGTCGCCCCCAGGATCATGGTTATGGCCGGGATTCTATGGAGAAAGACTACGCCATCCACGATACCAAGATGGCGCTCCTGGAGGCCAAGCGAAAGAATATAGTGCCCTTCTGTCTAACTGTGGATAAGGCAGGGCAGGACTACCTAAAGAAGATGTGCCATGATATCGGCTATGAAGTGGTGTGGGACATCGAATCCCTGCCCAAACGCCTGCCCACCCTCTATAGAAGGCTGACCACCTAGCCTGTAACCCTAAACAAGAAAGGGGCGGGGCTTTCCCGTCCCTTCTTCGCCTTAAACGGGGGCGTCAGTTCACTGCTTCTTGCCCTCAATGGCCCCCTTGGTTTTGACCTTCATGGTCTTGGGCTTAGCCTCCTCAGACCTGGGGATGGTTAGGGTCAAGATACCGTTCTCAAAGGTGGCCTCAGCCTTGTCCGTTTTAAGGTCAGCGGGGAGTTTTACCGAGCGACTGAAGGCACCATAGCGATGCTCCTGATAGAGGTAGTCCTCCCGCTTCACCTCCTCTTTTACTTTGGTCTCGCCTTTTATGGATAGTGTGTCTCCAGTGATGGTAACCTCTACCTCCTCAGGCTTGACGCCGGGCAAGGCGGCTTTAACCACCACCTCTTTCGCCGTCTGATACATGTCGATAAGCGGCTGCTCCTCTTCACCGAAGAACTCCTTGATGCGCGATGGCCGGACAAAGCTCTCCTCGAAGAGCCGGTCCATAGCCTGACGCAGGCTCATCAACTCCCTGAAGGGCTCCCAACGAACAATGCTCATCTTCCTCACCTCCTTTCATGAATTAATCTCGCTATTAGTCTAGCGTGTTAGTATGATTTTGTCAAGACTCCTACAATCACGTTGCAATATATCAATAATAAATCATTTAAAAGTATTGACATAATTTTATAATTATCTTATAATAAAAATCAATAAGGAGAGGAAAATGGCGGCTAAGGACTTCTATCAAATTCTCGGTGTGAGTCGGAAGGCCAGCGATAAGGAGATAAAGCAGGCCTATCGCCGGCTGGCACGTAAGTATCACCCCGATGTTAACCCGGGCAATCCCTCCGCTGAGGCCAAGTTCAAGGAGATAAACGCTGCTTATGAAGTCCTCTCCGATCCGGAGAAGCGCAAGAAATACGACCAGTTTGGCGATAAGTGGCAGTATGCCGACCAATTCGCTGGATGGCAGCAGGGCTCCTTTGGCGACCATGCCCGGCAAGGGGCCACTGTCTTCGACTTTGGTGACGCCTTCGGCGAAGGCGACCTGGGCGGGATTTTCGATGGCCTGTTTCGAGGTTTCGGCACCAGGACCGCATCCCGCCGGCCCAGGCGCGGCCGTGACATCGAGCAGCCCATTGAGGTCACTCTAGAGGAAGCCTATCACGGCAGCACCCGCACTATTGGCACTCAGGCTGAGAGCGTCTGCGACGTCTGCAATGGAAGAGGGGCACTGGGGAATGCCCCCTGCTACACCTGTGGCGGCACGGGTAGGGTGCTCCGGCAGCAGCGTCTCGAGGTCAAGATCCCACCCGGGGTTAAGGATGGCTCGCGGATACGTGTCGCGGGCAAGGGTGGGCCCGGCTCCGCCGGCGGCTCAAGCGGCGATCTTTATCTTGTAGTCACGGTCCAGCCCCATTCTATATTCCAGCGGAAAGATAGCGATCTCCAGGTGGAAGTTGCCGTTCCCATTACCGATGCCATACTGGGCGGCGAGGTGGAGGTGCCGACGCTAAAGGGCAAAGTTGCCCTCAAGATACCCCCCGAGACCCAGAATGGGCGGGTGTTTCGCCTCGCCGGACAGGGCATGCCGGTGATGGGCAATACCAAGAAGGGCGACCTCCTGGCCAAGGTTAATATCGTCCTGCCCACCAAGCTAACGGAAAGGGAAAGGGAGCTTTTCCGGGAGCTGAGAAAGCTTCGCGGAGGTGACAAGAGATGATGTTCGATGATACTGAACCCTGCTACGTGATCAGCGTCGTCGCCAGGATGCTGGGCGTCAGTGCCCAGTCACTGCGCTATTATGAAAAGGCGGGGCTCATTGAGCCATCGCGCTCCCAGGGGCGGGTGCGCCTTTACTCCCAAAGGGACGTGGAGAGGCTGCGCCAGGCAAAGACGCTGATCGATGACCTGGGGGTAAACCTTGCTGGGGTGGAGGTCATACTCCGCCTTAGGGAGCATATCGCTGAGATGGAGAGACAGATGGAGGAGTTGGAGGTAGAGATCAAGCGCCTCAGGGAGGCCAAGCTCTAGCTCGAAAAGGAGTTTACCATGATGAGACAGGATAGATTTACGGAACAGGCACAGGAGGCACTGGCCCTCTCCCAGGAGCTGGTGCGTCGTTACCGCCACAACCAGTGGGATGTGGAGCACATACTTCTCGCCCTGCTCCAGCAGGAGAATGGTTTGACCGGCGATATACTGAGAAAGCTGGGGGTGAATGCCGACGAGGTGCGGAGCCGCGTCGAAGCAGCGCTGGAGAAAACGCCCAAGATCGCCTATGAAGGGGCCACGCTCTACGCCACGCCGCGCACGGTGCGCCTTATGGAGAATGCCGCCTCCGAGGCCGAGCGGCTGAAGGATGAGTTCATCGGCACTGAACACCTGCTCATCGCTATAGCCGGCGACCGGCAGGGGGACGCCGCCGCCATCCTTAGTGACTTCGGCATCGATCAGGAGAAGATATATCGCGCCCTTCAGGACATCCGCGGCGGACACCGCGTTACCGACCCCAGAGCGGAGAGCAAATACGGTGCTTTGGAGAAGTATAGCCGCGACCTGACCATGCTCGCCCGCGAGGGAAAGCTAGACCCGGTTATCGGGCGAGACGACGAAATAAAAAGGGTGATGCAAATCCTCACCAGACGCACCAAGAATAACCCGGTTATCATCGGCGAGGCCGGGGTGGGCAAGACTGCCATCGTGGAGGGCCTGGCCCAGAAGATCGTGGCCGATGATGTGCCCGATTCCCTCAAAGGCAAAAGGGTGATCGCCCTGGATATGGGGGCTCTGGTAGCCGGCTCCAAGTTCCGTGGCGAGTTCGAGGAGCGGCTCAAGGCGGTGATGGACGAAATCCGCCAGGCTCACGGCGAGATCATCCTATTTATCGATGAGATGCACACCGTGGTCGGCGCCGGCGCGGCGGAGGGGGCCATCGATGCTAGCAACATGCTCAAGCCAGCCCTGGCCCGGGGCGAGCTCCGATGCGTGGGGGCGACAACGCTGGATGAGTATCGGGAGCATATCGAAAAGGATGCTGCCCTGGAGCGGCGGCTACAACCGGTTTACATCGATGAGCCCAGCGTCGAGGCTACCATCGAGATGCTCCGTGGGCTGCGCCCACGGTATGAGGCTCACCACAAGATACAGATCACCGATTCCGCCCTTGAGGCTGCTGCCCGGCTAAGCCAGAGGTATATCTCGGACCGCTTCCTCCCGGACAAGGCGGTGGACCTCATCGATGAGGCGGCATCGAAGATCAGGATCGACACCGAGAGCGCGCCCTCTGAGGTGAAGGAGCTGGAGAAAAAGGTAAAGCAACTAATCAATGAGGAGGAAGCAGCATCGCAGCGTCGAGAATACGAGCATGCCGCCGAGCTTAAGGTGGAACGACTGCGCCTGGAAGAGAGCTATAATCAAGCCAAGGCCAACTGGCTCCAAGAGAAGAGGATCGATGGGGTTGTGGACGAGGAGAACATCGCTGAGCTGATATCCAAATGGACCGGCATCCCCGTGTCCCGCATGCTGGAAGGGGAGACGGAGAAGCTCTTACATATGGAGGAGCGCATTCATGATAGGATCATCGGCCAGGATGCTGCGGTTGAGGTTGTCTCCCAGGCCATTAGACGGGCCAGGGCCGGGCTCAAGGATCCGAAGAGACCCATAGGCAGCTTCATGTTCCTGGGGCCAACCGGCGTGGGCAAGACCGAGCTGGCTCGGGCCCTGGCTGAGTTCCTCTTCGATGATGAGGAGGCCATGGTCCGGCTCGATATGTCCGAGTACATGGAAAAGCACACCGTGTCTCGGCTTATCGGTGCCCCACCGGGCTACATCGGCTACGAAGAAGGGGGACAGCTCACCGAGGCAGTGCGCCGCCGACCCTATAAGGTGATCCTCTTCGATGAGGTGGAAAAGGCGCACCCCGATGTGTTCAACATCCTGCTTCAGATACTGGAGGACGGCCGGCTGACCGATGGTCATGGCAGAACCGTCGACTTTAAGAACACCGTGGTGATCATGACCTCCAACCTGGGCACTGAGGAGTTCCAGCGCCAAGCCATCGGTTTCTCCAAGGAGACCAAGAGCGAACAGAAACGGCTAAAGGGCGCCATAGATAGCGCCCTGAAAAAGACCTTCCGCCCTGAGTTCCTCAACCGTCTTGATGAGATCGTTATCTTCCAGCCCCTCACCGAGGAGCAGATCAAACAGATCGTCGATCTCATGATGAAGGACGTTAGGAAGCGACTTGCCGATAGAAAGATAACTGTGGAACTTTCCCAGGCAGCCAAGGCTAAACTGGCCGAAGAGGGCTTCGACCCGGTATTTGGGGCCCGCCCATTGCGCCGCACCATACAGCGCCGGGTGGAGAACCCCTTGTCCATGAAGATACTTCAAGGGGAGTTTAAGGAGGGAGACCGCGTAGTCGTCGATGTCGGCCCCGATGGCTTCACCTTCACCGCTTGACTTCTCTAGCCGTTCTGTGTAGTCTCAAAAAGCGATGGGGAGCGACAACAAGGGATCGGCCAAAGAGGGCAACAGCGGGGAAAGCACGGCTGGCTTGAATCCGGCGGGTGAAGGGGTCGCCGAGCCGGCGAAGGTTCGCCGCTGGACAAAGCGGCACTGGGTTAGCCTTCTGATTATATTAGCCATCGCCATCATCTTTGTGGCGGTCTACTTCTTGAGCCAGGCATTAGATGATGTCTGGCTCTATGGCTATTTGGGGGCTTTTGTCATCAGTCTGATGGCCAGCGCCGTCGTTCTCCTCCCCGTGCCCGGCCTGCCGGTGATATTCCTCCTCGGGGCGATATTGAATCCCTTCATTTTGGGGCTGATGGTGGGGCTGGCTGAGCCCATAGGCGAGCTGACCAGCTACATGGCAGGCTATAGCGGGAGGGTCACCCTGCAGAATAGAGGTTCTTACACCAAATTGCAGGACTGGATGAAGCGCAGGGGCTCGCTAGTTCTCTTTGGCTTCTCCGCAGTGCCCAATCCTCTCACCGATGTCGCTGGTATTGCCGCCGGGGCACTTCGCTACCCGGTATGGAAGTTCCTCCTTATTCTCTTCTTGGGCAAGACAGTGAAGGGCATGATAGTGGCCTTAGCTGGGTATTGGACCCTACGGTTGGTGCTGGAGTCCATCATCTGATAACAACATTTTGACATATCCCCGTTTTTGTGTTAAGCTATTAAGTGGAAAAATCTAAGCTACCTCCCAGCAAACGAGGCGAGGCTGCTTTAATTATAGATTATTTTCTCATACTAAAGTAGCTTAGAAGCTCCTTCTAAGTGTACGTGTGTACACTTTTTTCTTGCTTGGGGGGTGGAGGAGGTGAAGAATGAGCTCTTCTTATCAGCGGCGCCGGCGGTTCCGGCGAATCCCGCCCCATGTTCTCCTTCCCGCCATCGTAGGATTGATCACCGCCCTGCTCATCTCCGTGCTCCTGGCTTTCCCCCTTTCCCTGCTTCCTGGCCTCTGGGGAAAGCTAACCCCTATTGGGGTAAGCCTTTTCCTCTGCCTGATTCTCACCGCTATCGCAGTTGCCCAGGGAAGAGAGCTGTTCCAGATGTTGGGCATAGCCCTTCCCGAGGTAGCCGAAGGCATTGGAACTATAGTGCCTCGTAACGGACAGGCCATTGTCGACACCAGCGCCATCATTGACGGGCGCATCGCTGACATAGGCGCGGCCGGCTTTATTCCAGGGGCACTGATCATCCCCAGATTTGTCCTCAACGAACTGCACCACATAGCTGATTCCTATGACCCGGTTCGCCGCAACCGAGGACGTAGAGGCCTAGAGGTGCTGGCCAAGCTTCAGAAACAGCCTAATATCAACATAGACATCTCGGAGATGGATGCCAAGGATGTCCCAGATGTTGACAACAAGCTGGTGAAATTGGCTAAGACATTCGGTTGCGCCATTATCACCAACGATTTTAACCTGAATCGGGTGGCTGAACTCCAGGGGGTGCATGTGCTGAACATCAATGAGCTGGCCAATGCGCTGCGACCTGTGGTCCTGCCCGGCGAGGAGATGGAAGTTCGCATCATCCAAGAGGGGAAGGAGCTGGGGCAAGGAGTAGGCTTTCTCGACGACGGGACCATGATCGTGGTCGAAGATGGACGACGCTATATCAATACCAGCATCGAAGTGGTGATCACCAGGGTACTGCAAACGGCGGCGGGACGGATGATCTTCGCCCACCCTAAAGCGGAGTGAGCGTTTCGAACTTAAGGAGGCATCCTTCAACAGCAGTACCAAAATGACTGACCTTCAAGGATCTTAGAGAGGCTGAGGATGAAAAAGGTTGGCGCCGTCATTGTCGCCGCCGGCACGAGCAGGCGAATGGGTGGGGTCAACAAAATCTACACCGCAGTAGCGGGCAAGCCCCTCATCGCCCACACCGTCAATGTGTTCCAAGAGTGCCCTTCTGTCAGCCAGGTGATCCTTGTATTGAGCCAGGACAAGGTAGATGAAGGGTGGAGGCTGGTAAAGAAGTATGGCTGGTCCAAGGTGAGCGATGTATGCCCCGGGGGAGCACGCCGGCAGGATTCGGTAAAGGAGGGGCTCAACCGGCTCTCCGATTGCCAGTGGGTGGTGGTCCATGACGGAGCGCGCCCCTGCCTTAGCGCTGATTTAATTGAGAGGGGGCTTGAGGAGGCTCGGCACACTGGCGCAGCCATCGCCGCCCTCCCGGTTACCGATACTATCAAGGTTATTTCTCAGGACTCTCTTGTTGAGAAGACGCCGCATCGCCAACACCTGTGGGCGGTCCAGACCCCGCAGGTGTTTCGATTTGATATAATAAGCGAAGCCTACCGAAAGGCTGAGGGCGATGTCACCGACGACGCCACCCTGGTCGAGAATCTAGGGTACAGAGTTAAGGTCTATCCCGGCTCCGAGGCCAATATTAAGGTTACAACCCGTGAGGACCTGTTGCTGGCAGAGGCTATTTTGAAGAGCAGAAAGCGAGGCTAGGAACGCTGGGATTTCCTAGCCTTTATGCTTGCCGACGAAGAAGCCTTCCATTAGTATATGAGGGGTGGATAGCTATATCTAGTTGCCGGTTGGTCAACACCATAAAATGCGAAAATACGAAAAATGCGGATTGGAATCGGCTATGACGTTCATCCTTTAAGGACGGGGCGCCCCCTGGTGCTGGGAGGGGTGAAGGTGCCCTTTGGACGCGGCCTGTGGGGCCATAGCGATGCCGATGTGGTGGTGCACGCCATTATCGATGCCCTCCTCGGCGCTGCTGCCCTGGGGGACATCGGCACCCATTTTCCACCCTCCGACCCCCAATATGAGGGCATATCCAGTATCATCCTCCTCCAGCGGGTTGGCCAGATGCTGGGTGCTCATGGCTTTGGAGTAGAAAATATCGATGCCACCATCGTGGCCCAAGAGCCTAAGCTGGCCCCCTATATCGATGAGATGCGGCGCAATATCGGCGATGCGCTGGGCATTGACAAAAAACGGGTCTCGGTGAAGGCCAAAACCTCAGCGGGCCTGGGCTTTTTGGGCAAAGGGGAAGGCATAGCCGCCCACGCCGTGGCGTTGATAAGAAGACGGGGGGACGAGTAAAGTGGCTACTGACAGCAATCTCGACTTGAAAACAATTATTGACCTCTTAAAGAAAGGCCGAACTACCGATTGGGATTTTGATCAAGATGAAGAGCTGCAAAAAGAGCATAGCGGATTGCTCAGGACAAGGCTTGAGTTTGTATGCCGCCTGCAATACCAGAAGGTTAAACTTTATGAGATGGACGCATCGGAGTTTCTGTCGTTTGCAAGACAGGATTTGCAGGACTATTCCGAAAGGGGAGGGATAAATGCACTGAGCAACGCTAAGCGGGCAATAGAATGTCGCATAGATGAGTTATTGACGCTATTTAATTTCAAAGGTTTTTCTTCGCGACATGGGTGGAAACTACCATACAAAATGCAAGTCCTCCAGACCTTTGAAGTAACAGCTCCAGACATACTGAGGCGTCACATAGTAAAAAAGCGAAACCTATTAGAGCATGAATATGTTAGACCCGACCGACAGGAAACTCAAGACGTTGTGGAAATAGCGGAGCTTTTTCTAAAGGCAACCGATGAATATGTTGAAAGAGGTTATGTAGCCTCTGCCGAAGTGAGTGAGACCAAGTGGTTTCCGGATTATGCGGATACAACGAAAGCGCAGTTCCCGTACGATAGAATCATAGGCTTCTGCACTGAATACAAGCTGATTTTTGACCTCCACAATGAGAAATTAACAGTGAAACACTCAGAGAGTGAGCGCTACACTAAAGTAACTCGCTTAAGGTCAGCACCGCGGTCACGTCCCCTAGTTGTACCCATTCGTGACTGTGCAGAGGAAGATGTTAGAGACCTCATGGTTCTACTCATGAAAAAGGGGGGAAAATGAGGGTTTTAAGCATCCTCTCCGGCCGAAAAGAGGAGTTTGTGCCCCAAGGCGACCCGGTAAGGATGTATGTCTGCGGCGTCACCCCTTATAGCGATTGCCACGTCGGGCACGCTATGAGCTATATCCTCTTCGATGTCATCAGGCGCTATCTTGAGTTTCGCGGCTACAGGGTGAAGCATGTTCAGAACTTCACCGATATCGATGACAAGATCATCGCCCGCGCCCATCAACTGGGCATCCCCCCACGTGAGCTGGCCGAGGCGTTCATCTCACAATACTTTGAAGATATGGATGCGTTGAATATCAAAAGGGCCGATCTTTATCCCCGGGCTACCGAGGAGATCCCTAAAATCATCGAGGTCATCCAGGGCCTCATCGAAAAAGGGCACGCCTATGAGGCCGGGGGAGATGTCTATTTTCGAGTGGATAGTTTCCCCCAGTATGGAAAACTCAGCCATCGGGGGCTTGGTGAGATGATGGCCGGAGCTGGCGGCGAGGAGAGAGGCGGGAAAGAGCATCCAATGGATTTCGCCCTGTGGAAGGCAGCCAAGCCCGGCGAGCCATCCTGGGAAAGCCCCTGGGGACCGGGGAGACCCGGCTGGCACATTGAGTGCAGCGCCATGTCCCTGAAATACCTGGGCCAGACCCTGGATATTCACGGCGGCGGGCAGGACCTCATCTTCCCCCACCATGAGAACGAGACCGCCCAGTCGGAGGCCTTCACCGGCGTAAGCCCCTTCGTCAAGTATTGGCTCCATAACGGGCTGATGCAACTGGGCGAGGAGAAGATGAGCAAATCGCTGGGCAATCTGATCACAGTCAGGGATGCCCTGGCCCGCTATAGCGCCGATGCCATCAGGCTCTTCGTCCTCAGCTCCCATTACCGAAGCCCCATCACCTATACCGAGGAAGGCCTGGAGGCAGCGGAGAGAGGGGTGGAGAGGCTGCGCCTGGCAGCACATCGCAGAAGCCCTGATTCAACGAATACGATCGTCGATGTTGCGTCTTATCGCCAGCGTTTCATCGAGGCTATGGACGACGATTTCAGCACCCCGCAGGCCATCGCCGTCCTCTTCGACCTGGCCACCGCCATTAACCAGGCTGGGGACGAGGGTTTTTCCATCGAAGGAGCGCAAAGGGAGCTGATGGAGCTAAGCGAAATACTGGGCTTGACATTTAGGGAATACCGTTTCAGGGTTGATGCTGAGGCAGTGGCTGGGGTGGCGGCACAGGTCGGCGTTAAGATAGAGGGAAAAGATAAAGAACCGAGGACTGAAGACTATATACAACAAATGGTGGATAAGCGGAACGAGCTCAGGGCGCAGAAGCAGTGGGAGCTTGCCGATAAGATCCGCGCTGAGCTGAGAAAGCTGGGCATAATCCTCGAAGACACCCCCCACGGGACGGTGTGGCGATATCGGCGGTTCTGAGCATACGTGGGGACACCAGGCCCGGAGACAGGGATAAAGCCTTGTAGTTCACTGCTGCTGCGTGCTATACTGCACCCTGCGAGCAGGATTTACAGAAGCTCTCCCTCGATGTGACGGAGAGCGACAAATGAATTGTTGCCCTGCCCATCGTCGTCCTCCACTTTATGGGCACTCTTCCGGTCTGGAGCAGCCGGCCGTCGGAAAAGCGCATTGCTCTGCCTGAAGCCCGGACAGAGACTTGATAAAGGAAGCTACCTTGGGGAGCGGATGGGTCCCGGTGGGCTCCGCGGACTTCAAATCCGTCGGCAGGTACCCTGCGGTGTCTGCGGTAGGTTCGACTCCTATGCGCTCCCGCCAATGCTATCTTAAAACCCGCTCATCGCCGATGCGGCGGGTTATTTTTTGGCTGTCCAGGTATTCCATCAAGGCCAGGGCATACTTGCGGCTGGTGTGAAACAGATCGCGAACCTCGGCCACTGTTATCCTGCCCTGGGACTTTATGTGGGCCACTATGGCTTCCACCATACTATCGTAGGCGGAGGCGGCGAAGACCACGTCATCGCTCACCTTCACCACCCGGCGCTGCTCTATGAGCAGATTGAGCAGGTCAGGGTCGGGCAGCGGTTCGCTGGGCGGGGAGTAAGGAGTGCGCGCCAACCCCTCTAAGAAAGCGTCAACTGCTGCCTGCTGCTGGGGGGTAAGCTGAATACGGTAACTTGGCAGATGCACCACTGGCCCGGCCTCAATCAGGGTGCCCTCCTGAAAAAGCCGTTCCAGGGCGTGGGCAAAGAACCTGGAGGGGACTTTCAGCCTGGCCCTCAGCTCCTCTTTGGGAAGGCCGTGGCGAAGCGGGAATTGCTGATGGTAGCTTTGGACCGCCAACCTCGCTTGCCTTGCCAGCTTCTCCCAGCCCTGGGCTGAGAAAAGAAGCCCCATATCCCCCAATGTCATAACCCTCTTCTGTGCCACCAGCGCCTTTATGGCCTCCTCCGCCTCTTCTCGGGGCAGGTTGGATAGGGCCAGCAGCCTCGCCAGCTCAAGGGGCTCCTCTTCCTGGATCATGTTCAGAATCACCTGCTCGGCGTTGCCCCTCTCTCTGGTTGCCAGCCTCTGGATGATATCGGGGCGAAAGCGGCGGTGTCGCCTCGCCCTGGGATCGACAATCTGGCCGCCGCCCAGGGTCTCCTTGGGGGAGCGAATTATGAAGGGGTCATCCTTTACCGCGACAATTGGTTCCGCCAGCAAAACCTGAGCCCAGGTGGTCTCTCCGGGCTCGACCTTGTCCCGCTCCAGCAGGCGGACCTTGCCCTGAACCTCAGCCGCGCCGTGGTGAAAGGCGACGGTAGCATTGTGAGCCAGGGGGCGGGGTGCCGAGACCAAAAGGCGTAGCTTAACATCGGCAGCCCGGGTGGGGGTCAGCCAGCCCGGGCGGGTCAATACATCGCCGCGCTTTATCTCGCTGGTGGCCACCGCGGCCAGGTTGGCCGCCACCCGGCTCCCCGGCGAGGCAACATCGATCTTTCGCTTGTGGGTTTGCAGCCCGCGGATGCGGGCCATCACCGCCGGCGGGAGGATCTCCACCTCCTGCCCCTGGGATAGGTTGCCGTCGATCAGGGTTCCAGTGACCACCGTGCCAAAGCCGGCTATGGTAAAGACACGGTCTATGGGAAGCCTGGGCCGGCCCATATCCTTCCGCGGCGGCGTAAAGTCCAGAACCTGGTCGATGGTAGAAACCAGCTGGGGCAGGCCGTCACCGGTTAACGCCGATACAGCCACAATCGGGGCTTGAGCCAAGGTAGTGCCGGCCACAACCTCGCTCACCTCCAGCGTCACCAGCTCCAGCAACTCATCATCCACCAAGTCCTTTTTGGTGATCACCACGATGCCCCGTTCCACCCGGAGCAGGTCGAGAATGGCCAGATGCTCCCTGGTCTGGGGCATGACCCCTTCATCGGCGGCCACCACCAACAAGGCGAGGTCGATGCCGCCAACACCGGCCAGCATGTTCTTGATGAAACGCTCATGCCCGGGGACGTCCACAATGCCCACCTCTCGACCGCTGGGCAGGTCTAGCCAGGCAAAGCCGAGGTCGATGGTCATGCCCCGCTCCTTCTCCTCCCGCAACCTATCGGGGTCGATGCCGGTCAGGGCCTCAACCAGGACCGATTTCCCGTGATCCACATGGCCGGCTGTGCCCAGGACAAAGGACATGCTTCACTCCTTGATTACGATCCTGCCCTTGGGTTGTGCCAGGACCTCGCCGATGATCGCTGCCCTCTCTATACCATCACGGTGCAGCTTTTGAAGAAGCGCCTTAGCCTTTTTTCCGGGGACCGAGATCAGCAGTCCCCCCGATGTCTGAGGGTCGAAGAGAAGGTTAAGCATCTCATCGGATATGTCATAGGTCAGCTCTATCATTTGCCAGCGAAATTCACGATTGCGCTGCATTCCTCCCGGCACCAGCCCCATCTGGGCAAACTGGAGCGCCTCGGGAAATAGGGGGATAGATGCGACGCGGATCTCCATACCCACTTCGCTATTCTCAATCATGCCGCAGGCGTGGCCGAGGAAACCGAAGCCGGTGATGTCGGTGCAGGCGTGGACCCCTGCCTCCAGCATTAACTCCGATGCCCTCTGGTTCAAGGCGGCCATGCTTCGAGAGGCCCGGAGAATGGTCCCCCTCTCGGCCACCCCACCCTTTATGGCTGTGCTCACCAGTCCCGTGCCCAGGGGCTTGGTCAGGATCAGCTTATCCCCGACTTTGACCCCTGCCCTGGCGATGATCCTCAAAGGATGCACCACGCCGGTGACCGATAGGCCATATTTCAGCTCAACATCATCGACGCTGTGTCCCCCCACCAGGGCGACCCCCGCCTCCCGCAGCTTGTCGAAGCCACCGCGCAGTATGTCTTTGAGCACCGATATGTCCTGGGTCTTTATCGGAAAGCAGACCACATTCATCGCGGTGACTGGCCTGCCTCCCATGGCATAGACATCGCTCAGGGCATTGGCGGCAGCGATCTGGCCAAAGGTGTAAGGGTCATCGACGATGGGGGTGATGAAATCGATGGTCTGGATGATAGCCAGCTCATCGCTCAGCTTATAGACCCCAGCATCATCGCCCTTTTCCAGGCCCACCAGCAGGTTGGGGTCATCGACCACAGGCAGCCCGCACAAGGCTTTATCCAGGTCCGACGGACCTATTTTTGCGGCTCAACCTGCCCCGCGAACGCTCTCGGTCAGGCGTGGCCTCACCTTATCGTCCATCTTATCCTCCCTTACTTAGTGGCTAGGGCTACCAGCCTCTTTGCCGTGTGATCATAGGGCGCCCCGCTCAAATCACCAAACAGCTCCACCGAGCTAAAGCCGGATTGGGACAACAGCGAAGACAATTCCGCTCCCGAATAGAGGCGAAGTGAAAATGTGAACTCCTTCCGCTCTTTGCCTTTGATCATGATCCATCGGGCCTGAATCCAATCCCAGCCACTACTGATCTTCCTCTCCTCCAGGAAGATGATACCGTTGTCCTCGTGCCAATCTCGTTCGCGGAAAACACCAGCCAGAACCTCTTTCCCCATCAAATCCATAAGCAGCTTGCCACCGGTTTTTAGCGACACATGAATATTCTTGAGGACTTGCCTTTCCTCCTCTGGATTTTCAAAGTAGCCAAAGGAGGTGTAAAGGTTCAATACTGCGTCGAAGGCCTCTGGTCTACGAAATTCTCTCATGCCCTCCTGCACAAAGTCCACATTCAACCCCTCTGCCCCCGCTTGCTTCCGCGCCGCCACCAAATATTTTAATGTCCTATCTACGCCGGTTACTTGAAACCCACGGCGTGCCAGCTCTAATGAATGCCTTCCCGGCCCGCAGCAGAGGTCTAGTACATACGCACCTGGGCTGATTTTGAGCAAAGAGATGGCGTTTTCAACCTCCGCTGGAGCATTTTCCCACTGCTTCTTGCCGAATATCTTGGGCGCCATTACCTTCCAGAAATCGTCCTCTTCATGCCAAACCATTATTACTACCCCTTAGTCAAGGTTAGATAAAAGTCCTCCCCTCTTCGCTCCACGGAGACAACACAGCCCTTGCTTTTAGCCAAGCGCATCACATTATCACGGGCGGTGGCGTTATCGACAATGACCACCAGCGAGCCGCGCTCCATGCCCTTCAGGGTCTTCTGGGTCTCTATCACCGGCATAGGGCAGGAAAGCCCGCGAACATCCAATTCATCCATTTCCCTTCTCCCCGACAATGGTCAGCCTGAATTCCCCACCCTCCCCCTCCACCCGACAAGCCAGCCCCAGGGCCTTGGCCGCCCGCACCACGCTCTCCCTGGCCGCGACTTCATCCACCCAAACGACGATCTCGGCCCATCCGTTGGAGCGGATAGCGGCCATGGTCTTCATTTGGGGTATGGGGCAGGACAGCCCCCGGGCATCGATAATCAGTTGCACCCGCTTACCCTCCCCCCGAAGACGAGTCGGCAACAGATGGAGCGCGGCGGATGAGAACCTTCTCCCGCACCAGCAGACCGATGATAATAGCGATGAGCAATCCCAGAGCCACGGCCCAGGGTCCAAGGCTGGATGGCCCCGCGTCGCTTGAGGCCAATGCGAAGTTATGGGCTATAGCGGCCCCGGCGAGCATACCGAGAACGGCCATCCCGGCGTCGGTATCCCCCTCACCGCTGAGGATGAGTTGGCGCAAGGGGCAGCCTCCAGCGAGGGTCGCCGCCAGCCCCACCAGGGCCATGCCCAAGAAGTTCCACAGGTGGTTGGAGTGGGCAATGGGCTGGCCCTGGAAGCCGAGCATGAATTGGTCGCTCCCAAAGCCGTAGGTGAGGACCAGGTTCAATACCAGCGCCCCGGCGAAGAGTCCGATCACTGCCTTTATTAGATAGCCATCCCGGATCAGGAACAGGTCGCGCCAGGCCCCGACAAAGCACATCCGCGTCCGCTGGGCCAAGATGCCCACCACGAGACCGATCACCAGGGAGATGATGAGCGGGGCATGGAGCGATCCCGGCCCCGAGGCGCTGGAGCCGATAAAGTCATGTTTCAGGATGGCCAAGAGGAGAAGAACCACCATGCCCAGGGGCATTATCCACCCCACCGCCGTTGGCATCCTCACCGAGCGCCCCAGGTTAAAGCCCCGTCTCAGCAGAAACACCCCGACCAGCGCGCCAAAGGCGGTGCCGGCAAGGCCGGTGAGGCCATTGAGGTCGCCACCGGCGAGCCTGAGGGTGGCTCTGATGGGGCAGCCTAGGAACACCAGGGCCCCGATCATGATGAACATGCCCAATAAAAATCGGACTAGCGGGGCCGAGCCCCCCCTAGCCCGAAACTCACCGAAGATATAGGCAGCGGCGAAGCTGCCCAAAACGAAGCCTATGATCTCAGGGCGGATATACTGAACTGCCTCCGCCCCATGCAGGCCCAGCGCCCCTGAGGTGTCCCTCAGAAAGCAGGCAACGCATATCCCCATGTTGGGCGGGTTTCCCCACCTCACCAGTAACGCCGCCAGGACCCCTATCGTCAGACCGGAGAGGGTGATCAAGACGCCCGGCGTCAACAGTCGTGAAGCACGCGTCAAAACGCCCTCCTTTCCTTCCAATCACCGGTAAGAGCCACGCTCTTAGCTCCTTCACGACTCATGTCCGGCGCTTCACTGCTCTCACCCCCTCTCTCCGCGATTCCCGGCAACTTTATATCACGGTGGTAAATACCCTGTCAAGGGCAATACGTTTGACACCTGTTTGGGCGTTATGCTACATTGCTTTTATGAGCGATTTTCGTCACCTCCCCAGCGTTGACCGGCTCATCTCCGATGAACGCCTCCAGGCGGCGGCGGCGGTCTATTCCCGCCCCCTTGTGGTGGAGATAGCGCGCCAGTATCTGGAGGAGGTCCGGCACAACATCGCCCAGGGCCAGTCACCGCCATCCTTCGACCAATTAGCGGAATCGATATGCGCTCGGCTCCACTCCACGGCTGAACCCAGCCTGAGGCTAGTGATAAACGCCACCGGCGTCCTGCTCCACACTAACCTGGGGCGGGCACCGTTGAGTCCGGAGGTCACAGCGGCTATGGAGCGGTGTGCCCGGGGCTACACCGATTTGGAGATCGACCTCGATAGCGGGAGGCGGGGCTCGCGCCAGGTTCACATCGAACCCCTGCTCTGCCAGCTAACCGGGGCCGAGGCGGCTCTGGTGGTGAACAACAATGCTTCGGCAGTGCTACTGGCCCTTAGCGCTCTGGCCCGGGGCAAAGAGGTGATCGTCTCCCGAGGGCAGGCGGTAGAGATCGGCGGCGGCTTCCGCATCCCCGATGTCCTGCGCCAGAGCCGGGCCAAACTGGTAGAGGTAGGCACCACCAACCGCACCTATTTATCGGATTATGAGGAGGCGATCACTTCTCACACCGCCGCCCTGCTGCGGGTGCATTCCAGCAATTTCAAGGTTGTGGGCTTTGCTCAGGCGGTGGCCATTGAAGAGCTGACCCAGCTCGGGGAGCGTTACAACCTGCCGGTGCTCGATGACCTGGGCAGCGGCTGCCTGATCGATACCTCCAAGTTCGGGCTGGACCCAGAGCCTCTGGTTCAGAAGAGCATCGCTGCCGGGGTGGGGCTGGCCATGTTCTCCGGGGATAAGCTTTTGGGTGGCCCCCAGGCCGGGATCATCGTCGGCCGCGAACTCCTTGTCGCCCAGCTTAGAAGGCATCCCCTAGCTCGGGCGGTGCGCATCGACAAGGTAAGGCTGGCCGGGCTGTCCGCCACCCTGCTCCACTATCTCAAGGGTGAAGCGGAGACTAAAATACCGGTGTGGCGGATGATTTCGGCACCCCTGGGGGAAATAGAGGAGCGAGCCCGAAGATGGAGCCATCTCCTCGGCGATGTTGCCTCGGTAGTGGAAGGCGAATCAATGGTGGGAGGAGGAAGCCTGCCCGGGAGCACCCTGCCCACCCGATTGGTGGCTATCGGTCGCCGGGGCCAGGCTAAGGAAATAGCCGAAAAACTACGCCGGGAGTCGCCTCCCGTTATCGGGCGCATCGAGAAAGACCTCCTGCTCCTCGACCCCCGCACTGTCCAGCCCGAGGAGGAAGAGGCTTTGCTCCATTCCCTGCGCCGCATCTTGACCTCTTAAGAGCTACATCTTAGGGAGACAAGTGGAGAGATGAGAATGAAGAGAATATACCTCGACCATGCCGCTACCACCCCTACCGACCTCGAGGTGGTGGCAGCCATGCTGCCCTATTTCACCGATGCCTTCGGCAATCCATCCAGCATCCACTCTTTTGGCCAGGAGGCGAAGGCAGCGGTGGAGGAGGCGCGGGATAGGGTCGCCTCTCTCATCGGCGCTAAGAGTGAAGAGATCGTGTTCACCAGCGGTGGCACGGAGGCCGACAACTTTGCCCTCATGGGCGTAGCCTACGCCAACGAGGGCAAAGGAAACCACATCATCACCACCGCTATCGAGCACCACGCCGTTCTGGAGACCTGCAAATACCTGGAGAGAAAGGGTTTTGAGGTAACCTACCTGCCGGTGGACAGCTACGGCCTGGTCGATCCTGACGATGTCAGAAAGGCCATCACACATAAAACCGTCCTCATCTCGGTGATGCACGCCAATAACGAGGTCGGCACTATAGAGCCGGTAGCGGAGATTGGCAGCATTGCCCAGGAAAGGGGCATTCCCTTCCACACCGATGCGGTGCAGACAGTGGGCCATATCCCGGTGGATGTGAATAATCTGGGGGTTGATCTACTGGCGATATCGGCCCATAAGCTCTACGGGCCCAAAGGGGTCGGGGCGCTCTACATCAGAAAGGGGACAAGGATGACCCCTCTCCTCCACGGCGGCGAGCAGGAACGAAGGCGGAGGGCGGGCACCGAGAACGTGGCTGCCATCGTCGGCTTGGGCAAGGCGGCGGAGATTGCAAAGCAGAAAATGGCGTCAGAGGCGAAACGCCTGATCCCTCTCCGGGACAAGCTGATACAAGGTCTTATGGGGCGGATGGAGCATATCCGCCTCAACGGCCATCCTACGCTGAGGCTGCCCAATAATGTCAATGTGAGCATTGAGTTTGTGGAGGGGGAGGCTATGCTGCTCAATCTCGACCTTGAAGGCATCGCCGCCTCCACCGGCTCCGCCTGCGCCTCGGGCAGCCTGGAGCCATCCCATGTCCTGCTTGCCCTGGGACTGTCCCAGAGGCTTTCTCTAGGCTCGCTCAGGTTTACCTTAGGGCGAGATACCTGCGAAGAGGACATCGACCGCGTTATCCAGGTATTGCCCCAAATAGTGGCCAGGCTGCGCCTTATATCACATCGATAAAAACCTCGGTTTTACCCCAAAATTTCGTGAGCTTTAGTAGGCCACAGAAAGTAGCTGATATAGGGGATAAGGTGAAGGGCGAAAGAGCACCTAGAGCTGCCAGAAGCTGACAAGATCGATATAGTCTAAGAGTCCGCACATTGCAATGTTCTCCGCCTCGATCCCAGCCTCGACCGCAGCCGCCACAGGATTGAGGCCACCCAACAGTATCATGCCCACCTTGTTCAGCCCTACCGGGATCTCACACAGCGGCTCGCTGGTCTCCCCGATCATAACCAGGCCACCAAATCCAGCGTCTCTTAGACTTGAGATAACGGTCTCCGCCAGAGGTCGGCAGGGCGCTGGCATCTCCCGGAAGTTGGCCAGTATCTTACCCTGACCTTTCCTCGCCGCCTCGCCCACGGAGGTCATCCTGCTAGTGATAAATATCTCCGACGGGTCCAGGGAGGAGCCGCTATACTCGATAAGCTCGACAAAGCGCAGCGGCCTGTGATTTCTGAGCTGGAGGATACCGCCGAATCTGGAATCGGCAGGGATGCCAGCCTTGAGCAATGCCCCATTGATTACGATGCTGCAAACTGTGGCGAAGCCCACCTTGCCTCGGGGGACAGTAACCTCACCCAACCTCTGCCCCTCACCAGCCACTGCCACCAGCTCGCTGACCGAGAGCCCCGCCTTAAACGGGGCCTTCATCGCCTTTAAAGCGTCCTCAAATCTCCTTCGTGGGAAGAAGGAGATATTCATTGGGACTTGCCCGGTGCGCCTTTCCCAGTCGAAGGTGGTGCGAAAGGCCAGGAGTTGGATCTTGGAGATGACAAAGCCCACCTTGTCGCCCACCAAAGCGCTCCTTAGCTCCTCAACTCCGGCCGGGGTGATCAACCTTCCATCTCTGCCCACAGCCTGGGTGAGGCCTCGCTCATCCATGATCTTGAGGTGATACCTCACCGCCCTCTCCCCCAGCTCAACGCCATAATCCTTTAGTCTCTGGGCAATAACCCTGGCCCCCACCGGCTCCGGGGAATCGTTTAATATCCTCAGGATGGTGACCACCTTCCTCTCCACCTCCCGCCTCTCCTGTCCAATCATCCTTCTCCCCCCTTCTCCAGGCGTAACACCGCCGAGATCAGCGCCACCAGCTCCAGGCGGAGGGCGCTAAACAGGAGCCTGAGATGGGAATCAACGAACCGGTAGGCCTCCTCTAGGTGTGGCTCAGGAAGCCTGGCTCCATATTCCTGGCGTAGCCTTCTTATCATCTGAGGCAAATCTATGCCCACGGGGCAGTGGCTCTTGCAGCGGCCACAGGTGAGGCAGTAATCAAGCCCGCTCTCCTTAGCCGTCTCCATGCCCTGGCGAAAGGACGAATAGATAACACCGGTGCCGCCCTGGTTATGCTCATATCCGAACTTGCCGCCATGAACCTGGTAGGCGGGGCACTGGAGGAGGCACTCCCCGCACCCGATGCAGTAGAGGAGCTCCCGGAAATCGCTCTGCAGAATATCGCTCCTCTTGTTATCGAGGAGGATCAGGGATATGGTCTTTGGCCCATGAACGCCCCTAAATATCTTCTTCTCAATGTCTGCCGTCCTCGATGGCCCCCCGATAATGTTTATGAAAGAGGTGATCACAGCGCCGGTGGCGTAGAAGGTCTGGAGCTTTGCCATATTCATCGCTTCCTCAAGGTTGGGGTATATCTTGTCCATCCCGGCGACGATGATGTTCCCACCCGGGCACATCATCAATTCTAGGATATTCCCCTCGTTGTGGATGAGGAGGATGGCCCCCTCCTCCGCCGCTATCGCGTTGGCGCCAAAGATGCCGACCTTGGCCTGTTTCAGGTAGCTTGAGACCTCATCTCGTATGGTCTTTGTCAGGACATCGGGATCAGGGGCTATCTCCTTCTTGAAATGGCGAGAGAGGATGTTGGCAATCTCATCCCGTGAAAGGTGGCTCGCTGGCCCGGTGGGGTGAGAGGGCCGGTCACCGGCAAGCTGAATTATCCTATCGCCGATATCGGTCTCGATAACCTCTATTCCTCGCAATTGCAGGGCTTCGGTGAGGCCGATCTCCTTAGCCGTGTTCGATTTGGCCTTGACCACCAGTTTTTCATCCCCTATCCTATTCAAAACGAGGGCAATCGCCTCCTCCTTGGTGGCGGCAAGCTCAACCTCTATGCCGTTACCCCTCAGGTTTTCAATGGCTTCATCGAGGAGCTCACGGTTGCCAAGGGAATACTCCCTGGTTCGCCTCAGTCTTTCCTTCCTCTGCTCCAGGTCTGGAATCCTCTTGGCGTTGTCCCCCTGCCTTCTCCTCACCGTAGCAAAGGACCTCCGCATTGTCCCGACCCTTTTTCTCTCCTTGGCCCCCATCCTCAGTCTATAGCTCAGGGAACCGGGCATGATCCTTAACCCTTGGCCGCCATACGCTCCAGCGACCTTTTCTCCATGTTTTTGTCACGGCTCCAGGCCAGGCAAGCAGCCTTGCACAGCCCGCAGGCGTAGCATTTGTCACTATCTGCAGATACCCTTTTATCGCTCACGCTGATAGCCCCCGCCGGACAAACAGATTGGCAGTAGGGGATACAGCAATACTGAGGGCAGATAACATTTATCATCTTGAGCCTCCTTTTATCCCAGAATCCTATCTACTTCCTCGCCATCGGCATCCATTACGTAGGCAATGCCCGACACCTCCGCTGCCTCACGGGTGAGGGCCATGATGTCGTCCCTTGAGATATGCTCTAGGGCAAACTTCCTGGCCCCGGCCATTAGCTGCTGCAATCCAGCGCTCAGCCTCTCATAGTAGGTATACATCCCGATGGCAGCCGGGGGTATCCTGTCGAAGTCTTTTCCATACTTTTCCTTCAGCTTTGCCGCCCCGGAGAAGGCCTGGATGAGCGCCTCCTGACGCCTCTTCCGGTCATCGCCTCTCGCCTCCTCGATCAGCTTGCCATGGGTATGTCCTACCATAGCCGCCGCCTGGGTCGCCCGGCCCATACAAACCGCCTTTATATAGGGGGTGCCCAGGGCAATGGCCTTGAATATCTGGTCTTCAAGGACAATGCCGCCGGCGATAGCGCAACGGGGTATGAAGGCCCCCTTCCTCTCCAGCCTGGTGAGGTAATCATATAACATACACTCCAAGTAGACGGTGGGCACACCCCACTCATTCATCATCCGCCACGGGCTCATTCCGGTGCCGCCACCGGAGCCATCAACGGTGAGGAGGTCGATTCTTGCTTCTGAGGCGCACTTCACCGCCCTAGCCAGATCCGCCGGCCGATAGGCTCCAGTCTTGAGGGTCACATACCTGGCCCCCAGGCCCCTGAGCCTTTCAACCTCCCTGATGAACGCCTCCTCTTCGACCATGCCCAATCTAGAATGGCGCTCGAATTCACTAAAGGCCCCCAACCTGAAGGCCTCTTGGTTTGTAGTGTCTTCCGGGTCGGGGAGAACGATATAGCCCCTCTTTTTGAGCTGGAGCGCCCGCTCCAGCGATGGTAGTTTCACCTCGCCACCGATGCTCTTGGCCCCCTGGCCCCACTTGGCCTCGATGACCTCCACACCCAGCTTCTCGATGACATACTCGGGGACGCCGAGACGCCCATCCTCCACATTATACTGCACCACAATGGCTCCATAGCCATTCTGCCACTCTTTGAAGATTCCCACCCGCCTCTCCATCTCCGGCGATCGCACAACCTTACCGCGGCTAAACTCGGCACGCGGGTCCATGCCACAGACGTTCTCGCCTACCACAACCATGGTGCCAGAGATGGCAGCACCGATGGCCATTCCCTCCCAGTGGATCCTGGCGATCTCTGTGGAGCCCAATGCGCCGGTGAAGAAGGGAACCTGAAGCCTTATCTGACCATCAGCTCCCACCGCGGTGGAGATGTCAACTGCGGGGAATATCGCTATGTCCGAATCCGCCTTCACCCCCACCGCCCCAACACAGGTGCCCTGAATGTTAAAGTGAGAGAAGTCTATCGGGAAGTCCTTCTCCGCCCCCGCGGTCACCTTGCCAAAGGGCTGGGGGTAGATAATTTGCCTCCCTTTCAGGGCCGACCTCCCCACCTCGCAGTAGCCGGGGCAGCCATCATAGCAGGTGACGCATAGCCCGGCAGGGGTAGCGTCAGCCCTGGTAGTGGTCAGAGTTGCAGCACTAGCGTTTGGCCTGCTCAGCGACATACTTCCTCCTTTTTACAGTTTCTGAGTCGCTATCGATTTTGAAGGTCAATAGGCAACCGTTTTCCTATCCTACATCATGCCACGACCGTTGTCAACAGCTAAGCATATCGGGACACTAGCTATATCCCCCTTGACGCAGGTATAGAGCTACTGTATACTGGCTGCACCCAACAAGGAAGGAGGTGCGAAGTGGCTAAAAAGGCTAGTGAAGAAACGCTTTTGGGCGACCTCAGGGTTCTGGATCTCGCCGATGAAAAGGGTGTTTATTGCACCAAGATCCTCGCCGATTTGGGTGCTGAGGTCATCAAGATTGAAAGACCTGGGGGAGACCCGATGCGGGACAACGGCCCCTTCTACCACGATATCCCCCACCGGGAACGGAGCCTTTATTTCTGGCAATTCAACGCTAACAAGAAGGGCATCACCCTCAATCTGGAGACCGTCGATGGAGGCATGCTCTTCAAGAGGTTGGTCAAGACAGCAGATATGCTGGTGGAGACATACAATCCGGGGTATTTGGATGGACTGGGATTGGGCTATAAACAGCTTTCTAAGGTTAACCCGGCGCTTATCATGACCTCCATCACCCCTTTCGGCCAGACTGGCCCGTATAAAGACTACAAAGGCTCGGACATCGTCGGCGTGGCCATGGGGGGGATGATGAACGTATGTGGCCATCGGGATACCCCTCCGGTTATGCCCTTTGGGGGGCAAGCCTACCACACGGTGTCGAGTTATGCTGCCATCGCCTCCCTCATTGCCCTGCAATACAGGGACGCCACCGGCAAGGGGCAGCACATCGATGTCCCGATGCAGAGCTGCGTCGCCTTCTCCCTGGAATTCGCAAACCTCTGGTATATCTACTGGGGTGAGATTTTAGTGAGGCGGGGGACAGTCCATGGCTCATCAGGGGTAGGGGCTTACGCCCCCAATGTCTACCCTTGCCAGAATGGCCATATATGCACCTTCCCCGGCATCGTTCCCCAGGACTGGATCGAGGCCGATGGCATGATCGGCGACCTGAAAGAGCCGAAATGGCAAGACCCCTTCACCAAGCTTTCCCCGGAAGGTCAGGACCATGTCATGGAAGTCACCAGCGCTTGGATGAAAACCCATACCAAGGCCGAACTCTTCGAGGGCTGCCAGAATATGCATATTAGCTGGGCCCCGGTTAATACTCTTGAGGACCTCTTCAGCGATCCTCACCTCATCGATCGCGGTTTCTTTGTCCCCTTGCCGCACCCGGAATTGGGAGAGACCATAACCTACCCCGGTGCTCCGATGAAAATGAAGGAGACCCCCTGGAGACTGAGAAGGCGGGCCCCACTTATCGGGGAGCACAATGTTGAGATATATGAGAAAGAGCTGGGATTATCCCGGGAGCAGCTCGCCCTTCTCGCCGAAGGCGGGGTCATATAAAGGAGGCGACATGAAAGGCGCGCTTGATGGGATAAGGGTTATCGACTTCACCCGAGTGCTAGCCGGACCGGGGGCAGCCCGGATGCTTGCCGACCATGGGGCTGAGGTGATAAAGATCGAGGTGGTCGGCGGCGAAGTGGCCAGGTATGTCATCCCGGCCAAAGATAACGTTATGGGCATAAACCGCAGCGGCTACTACAATAATATAAATCGCAATAAGCTGGGGGTAACCCTCAATCTCGCCGATCCCCGAGGTGCAGAATTGGCTAAAAGGCTGGTAGCAACAGCCGATGTGGTGATCGAGAACTTCAGCGCTGGCGTGATGGACCGCCTCGGCCTGGGCTATGAAGCATTGAAGAAGGTGAAACCGGACATTATCATGGTGAGCATGCCCGGCTTCGGACAAACAGGGCCCTACAAGACTTATGCCTCCTACGGCCCCACGCTCCATGCGGTGGCGGGCATGACCTACCTAACCGCCTTCCCCGACCATGAACCGGCAGGCTTCGGCTACTCCTACTCCGATTATACCGGTGGCTGGCCAGCCCAGTACTGCATTCTGGCAGCCCTTCACCGCCGGCGTAAGACGGGTAAGGGGCTTTTTATCGACGTCTCTCAGATGGAAGCCCTCTGCGCTCTCTACGGGGCGGCCATGCTCGACTATTCCGTCAACAAAAGGGCGGCACAGCCAACGGGCAATCGCCTCCCCCACCGCAGCGCCGCACCCCACGGTGCCTACCGCTGCCAGGGGGAGGACAGATGGTGCGTCATCTCTGTCTTCAGCGAAGAGGAGTGGCACGCCTTCTGCCAGGCTATGGGAAACCCCGATTGGGTCAGGGACGAAAAATTTTCCACCCTGCTCGGCAGAGCTGAGCATATGGATGAGCTGGACCGCTTGATCGAGGAGTGGACTAAAGAGCGGACGGCGGAAGAGGTGATGAAGCTCTTGCAGCGCGCTGGGGTGGCCGCCGGCGTGGTTCAGAATTCGCGGGACCTCTTCGAGAGCGACCCCCAGCTCAAGCACTACCAGTTCTTCAAGGAGATGGAGCATCCTGTGATCGGCAGGGCCGCCTTCGAGAATGTGCCCTTCAAGCTATCCAAGACCTCGGCCGAACTGCGTCGCCCCGCTCCCCGACTAGGCGAGCACAATGAACAAGTCCTAAGCCAGCTTCTCTGCATGTCCCAAGAGGAGATCGCAAAATACGTGGAAGAAGGGGTCATCGGAACCCCCGACCTAGGTTGAAAAGGAGTAGGCCGGCATCAGGAGATAGCTCCTTTTCGCCGATAGTAGTTCACAAGGTGGGTGAGGGCATTGGCGGCTTGGGCTGCATCGGAGTAGACTGGGATCTTAGCCGCAACCAGATTCGCCATCTGCTCCGCTAGGCACCTCCAGCGCGGGTTATCGAAATCTTCTGTGCCCAAAGCGCCGGTATTCAGCACCACCGTCACCGGCTTTTTCCTGCTTATCTCGATGACATCCTTAATCTGATTGCCGAGGATGGGAGCCAGCTCCATCGGAGAAAAAGGACCGCCTATAGCCACATTGGCGATGAGCAGGTCGAGCTGAGGGCTCTCAGCCATCATCCTCAATATCTGCCCTTGGAGATTGGTCATATGAGCTTCCTCGGGGAAGATGGATACATCTACCGGGTTTCTCAGCCAGCCCCACCAGAGCTCAGGCAATATCTTCCTAATCTCCTCCTCGATCTCTGGAGGAAGAGGCGCTATGTTGAAGCCGGCCTCCTCCCATTCATCGGCAGAGAGCACGCTTCGGCCACCACCTCCCCCCACTATGCCCACCCTGGTTCCTTGGACGGGGGGTAGGAAGGAGAAGGAGACCACCAGGTCTATCATCTCCTCCAGGGTTCGCGCCCGGACTGCCCCCGCCTGCCTTATGGCGGTCTCCCAGCTTTGTGCGGAACCAGCCAGGGCCGCGGTATGGGAGGCTGCCTGTCTGGCCCCAGCGCTGCTTCTACCCGCCTTCAAAATGATGACCGGCTTGAAACGGGTCGCCCGACCCAGGGCGCTGAGGAAAGCCTTTCCATCGTTTAAGCCCTCAATGTAGCTGGCGATTACCCCGGTTTCATCATCCTGAGAGAGATATTGGAGGAAGTCGGTTTCATTCAGGTCCAGGGCATTGCCATAGCTTATGACTTTGCTGAAGCGGACGCCCCGCAGCGCAGCATAATAAATGAACTCGGTAGCAGCGCCACCGCTCTGGGAAAACACGCCTACATTGCCTGCCTCCTGGGGAAAGTCATAGGCGAAGGCGATCCCCTCTTTAGGATGGTAGAGGCCCATGCAGTTGGGGCCGAGGATGCGTATGCCCAACTCCCTGGCCCGGCGCAATATCTCCTTTTCCAGCTTGGCCGCATCCTCATGCCCGGTCTCGCTAAGGCGACCGGTGAACATGTGGACAAGCTTGACCTGCTTCTGCGGGCATTGCGCCAGAAGCTCAGGCACCTTGGCCGCAGGAAGGCAGCAGATGACATAATCGACAGGGACGGGGGCATCCTTCAAAGCGGGATAGGCTCTTAGGTCCAGGACTTCAGGCCAGTGGGGGGTTACTGGATAGATTTGGCCACGAAAGCCATAAGTCTTCAGGTGGAGCAGATAGCGGTATCCCATAGAGAAGGGGTTTCCCGAGGCTCCCACTACGGCGATGGAGCGGGGGTGGAAGGCAGCCTCCAATTGCTCTATGACCATTGGCACCATTATAATGCCTCACCCTACCTCTAGCAACGCTATTGAGGTTAGAAGCGCGTCGACTTGATAGAGAGGCCACCGCCAAAGCCCATCTTTGAGGCCTCAAAATCGGCTCGCCCCGGCCTTGGCTTCAGCATCGGCAACCCCACCGACTAGCCCTGGCCTGCCAGCACCCGGATAAGCGGCGGGATGAGACGGCAGGCCAGGTCCCTGCGGCTGCCGCCACAAAGGACCACGATGAGCCTGCCGTGGCAAATATCGTCAGCCGCGCTGTTGAGTTCCTGGGCGAGCCGCACATGGCAGTCGGGGGTGAGGCCGATGTCTCCGTATTCCCCCTGGGTCCCGTCATAGCCCCAATTCC
>CAYSLE010000002.1:0-33178 GCA_964431905.1 uncultured Dehalococcoidales bacterium
TGGTGGATTTCCTCCACGGTGAGCGCTCTTGGCGCAGAGTCGCGGCGGGTGGAGACCTCTGAAGGTGCTACCTCCTCCAGCGGAGCGCCCTCCCCTTTCGCCCACCAGTATTGGAGACCCAGCTGGATGGCGACCTTGGTCCCTTCAGCGTGTACCGCATCGGTGAGTTGGCGATGGCCCGGGATAAACCTGTCGTGGTAGATGCCTATCATGCCCGGGAGTGGCCGCCCCAGGCTGGAGGGGATAGTTATGCCTGTGATCACGAGCCCAGCCCCTCCCTTTGCTCGCTTAACAAAGAAGTTTTTCTGCCGATCACTAACCTGATCATCGGCACCATAGCCAGTCCCGATCGCCAGGAACATTATCCTGTTCTCGAGCTCTAGTCTCCCCACTTTGATGGGTTGGAACAAGTTTTTTAGCTCTGTCACTTAGCCTCCTTCATTGAGGAAAGATGTTATGATAACCGAACAACCGATGGACGTCAATATGAGCGCCTCCTCGCCAGAGACCACAGTGCGCTTAGCGGCCTCAGCTTGAAGGCGGTGGTGGGGAGCTCAAGCTCTCTCTTCCCTCCCGCCATTGACATATTGACCCAATCCACCGTGGGCTTAATCTGGGCCAGCTCCTCCTCCCTCCCTGAAGAGATTATCTCATCGATGCGGTGGAGCAGATGGACCGCGGTATTCAGCCGCTTCTCTTCAAATTCGGCCATCTCCTTTGTTATTGAACCATGCTCCGCTTTGAGGCGATTAAGGCGCAGCAATGCTTCGTAGGCGCTGGACACTATCTGGTTACGGGTCATCCATTTCGTTTCGTAATTGATGGTGTACTTCCAGCTGGGCTTGACCAGCGCCCGGCGGTGCTCCTCAAGGGTTCGGAAACGGAGGCGGTAGCCGTGTCGCTCCGGGTTCTCAAAGGCCAGGCTCGCCGGGTCAAGGAAGGGGGAGAGCGGAGCGATAAAAGGCACCGTTCTTTGGAATCTATCCAGCAGAAAGCCGCAGTAGTCTATGGTATCCATTACTGACTTGGTGGTCTGCTTGGGCAGGCCGGTCATGAAGAAAACATCCACTCTGTGGCAGCCGGCTTCAAGGGCATCTGCGATAGTTTCCTCTAGCTCCTCATTGGAGTAGTCCCGGCCGCAGGCCTTTCGAACCGCGGGGTCATGGGACTCGGGCGAGATCTCCAGGCAAAATCCAGGGCATGCCTCTCCCATCTTTTTTAAGAATTCCTTAGGAGCCGGCCGGAATAGCTCCAGGATGAGCTGATTTTTCGCTGCCTCCTGCCCCAGAAGCTGGAGAAGGCGGTAGGCATAGTCCTCACCCGGCTGGCGGATATCGCCCAGGATGAAGATTGGGCCATTAGTGATGCGCCCGATACTATTAACATCGCGGGCCACAGCCTCAGGGCTGCGGAAGGCGGGATTTCCCCGGTTATAGGCGTGACGGAAGGCAGCAGCCGAACCGCCGCAGATCAAGCAGTTCTCAGTGCAGCCGCGGCAAGTGAGCACCGCGGTTATGGGATAGCGCAGCCAATCCTTGAACGGGAGGTAGCTTGAGAGGTCGCGGTGTCTGACTACCAGTGATACCGTGTGGTCATAGTAGTGGAGCATCACATCGTTAAGCTCATCGGGGACATGGGATAGTGGATTCTCGCGCACCTCCCCAGTTTCATCCCGCCAAGAAAGATTGGGCACCGATGTGGGCTCATTTTCATCGGTGATGCACTCCAGTAGCTGGCGAAAAGGCTCCTCTGTGGAATCGCCGCGGAGCACGTAATCGATCTCGGGGTAATGGAAAAGCTCCCGATGATAGTAGGAAGCAGAGAGGCCACCGACGACCACCTTCGAATTAGGGTGATGCTGCTTCACTATTCGGGCGATCTCCACAGCACCGTGGGAATGAAGCATCCAATGAAGGTCGATGCCGAAAACGGATGAGTTCAGCCTCTTAATGAACTTCTCAGCATCGAAATTCGGGTCGCGGAGCATGCGAACCGCCAGGTTCACCATGTGCACCCGATAGCCAGCGCGCCCTAGATACTCTGCGATGCTGGTCAGCCCTATGGGGTAGAGCTCAAAGATGGGGGAGGAGGGAATGAGGTCGCTGACCGGGCCGTAGAGGATAGTCCTAGTGCGAAAGTCGTATATGCTGGGCGCATGCAGCAAAATTAGGTCGGCGCGGGGCACAAGAGTTACTCCTTCTATGGCGATTCAACTAATAATAACCAACCCCAGAGGGCAGGTCAATAGTGAAAATCGTGGCTTTTTGGCTTTACAACCAGGATGACATGATGTATAATTGCGCCGCAAAGGAGGGCATTTGCTTGGGAACTTCGGCTACATTGGAATTTTCCTCATCCTCTCTCTCGGCTTCGCCATCCTTCTCATCCTGCTTCCTCCCCTTCTGAGACTTGTGGGCATTGTCCCCAAGAAACCAAACCCGGTTAAGACCTCCACCTATGAGTGTGGCATGCAGCCCGTCGGCACCTCCTGGATTCAATTTAAGGCCCAGTATTATGTCTTCGCCTTGCTCTTTGTTGCCTTCGACATACAGGTGGTTTTCCTCTATCCTTGGGCAGTATCCATTAACCAGCTCAAAGTCTTCGGCCTAGTGGAGATGGTTGCCTTCTTCCTCATCCTAATCGTCGGCTTTGTTTATGCCTGGAGGAAAGGGGTCCTGGTCTGGAAGTAGTGATGAGGCCATATGACTCGAATGAACTAGATGCCGCTGAAGGCGCTGAGATCGAGGCGCTGCGCAAGGTGTCGCGGGAGCCATACCCAGACCCTGTTGGGTGGCTGGAGGAGGATATCGACAGGAGCGTTCTGGTCACCTCCGTCGATTACGTCATCGATTGGGGGCGGCGTTTCTCCCTCTGGCCAGTGAACCTGGGTCTTGCCTGCTGTGCCTTTGAGATGATCGGCCTGGCCGCATCGCGCTTTGACATTTCTCGCTTCGGCATGGAGCTTTTCCGCGCTTCACCACGTCAGGCAGACCTGATGCTTGTCGCAGGGACGCTAACCTGGAAGATGGCACCGGCGCTGAAGCGAATCTATGACCAGATGCCGGAGCCGAAGTGGGTTGTTGCCATGGGCTCCTGCGCCATAAGCGGGGGGCCCTTCCGCGGCTCGTATAGCGTGGTAAACGGGGTAAATCTCATCTTTCCTGTAGATGTGTATATCCCGGGATGCCCACCGCGCCCTGAGGCGCTGATGTATGGGTTAATCTTGCTGCACCGCAAGATCAGCAAGGAAACCTTCTGGAAGAAGAGGTAAGGTGACCGTAGCTCTTTCTGGCGGGGACGTTGCCAAGCGGATAGGGGAGCATCTCCCCGATGCAGTGGCTGAATTCGATGAAACCGCGGTTTTTGTCAGGGGAGAACATGTCTTGGACGTGGCCCGCTTTCTTAAAGAGACCCCCGGCCTTGAATTTGACTACCTCAATAGTATTACCGCTGTAGACTACCCCCAGTATTTTGAGGTAGTTTACCACCTGATATCGATAAAGAATAACCATAGTATTGTTTTGAAGGCAAGGTGCCATCAGCGTGACAATCCTCGGGTAACATCAGTGGTCAGCCTGTGGCAGGGTGCCGATTTTCAGGAGCGAGAGGTCTACGACCTTATGGGTATAGCCTTTGATGGGCATCCCAATTTGAAGCGCATGTTCCTGTGGCACGGGTTTCAGGGATATCCTCTGAGAAAGGATTACCAGAGCGGTGTTTAAGACCGAGCCGATAATGATAAATTTCGGCCCCCAGCACCCCTCAACCCATGGGGTGTTCCGGATGAGGATCACCTTTGATGGCGAGCGTATCCTAGATATCGAGCCTGTCTTCGGCTACCTTCACCGCGGCATCGAGAAGCTCGGCGAATCCAAAACCTACACTCAGGTTATACCCTACACTGATAGGCTCGATTACCTGGCCTCCATGACCAACAACCATGCCTATGTGCTGGCGGTGGAGAAGCTGGCTGGGATCGAGGTGCCGGAGCGAGCTGAGTATTTGCGGGTGATCATGGCCGAACTGATGCGCATCGCCAGCCACCTGATGACAGTGGGTTTTCTGCTCAACGAGATGGGCGCCTTCATGACCCCCCTGCTATACATGTGGCGGGAGCGGGAAAAGATCCTGGATCTCTTTGAGATGGTGTGCGGGCAGCGGCTTACCTATAACTATATGCGTATCGGTGGGCTGAGCCATGATATACCTGAGCAGTTTATGCCCGCCCTCAAAAGGTTCATCGACGAGATGCCCGGCTTCATCGATGAATATGAGCAGCTGCTGGCTGAAAACGAGATTTTGCTGGCGCGCACCAAAGGGGTGGGCGTTTTGACTGCGGAGAAGGCCATCAATTGCTCTGTCAGCGGCCCTGTGCTCCGGGCCAGTGGGGTAAAATGGGACATCCGCAGAGCCGACCCCTATTCCATATATGAGCGGTTCGATTTCGAGATCCCAACCTGCCACAATGGCGATGTCTATGAACGCTATCGGATGCGAATCCTTGAGATGAGGCAGAGCGTGCGCATAATAGAGCAGGCCATGGCTCAAATCCCCGATGGTGAGGTTCGAACCAAGGTTCCAGCCATGCTCCGGCCCCCCAAGGGTGAGGCCTATGGCCATATAGAGGGGCCCAAGGGGGAGCTGGGCTTCTATCTGGTTAGCGATGGCTCCCCCAAGCCCTATCGCTTCCACATACGCGCCCCGGCGCTCATAAACCTCACCATGTTCCGAGACCTGTGTGTGGGGAATTTGCTGGCTGACGCCCTGATTACCCTGGGCAGCATCGATATCTGTATGGGCGAGGTGGACCGCTAGTGGGAATTCTGGAGCAGTTCCAACAGTGGCTGTTGAATTACTGGCCCTCCTGGGCAGCGTATCTAGTGCCGGCGCTGATAGCATTTGTCATCATCGCCATAGTTGTCTTGGTGATGGCTTTGATGCTCATCTACATCGAGAGGCGGGTCATAGGCAGGTTCCAGATTCGCCTTGGTCCCAATCGCGCTGGGCCCTGGGGCATCCTCCAGACGGTAGCCGATGCCATAAAGGTGCTGATAAAGGAGGACATTGTCCCCATCAGGGCGGACCCTTGGGTTCACTTCTGGGCTCCCATCATCGCCTTTTTCCCTGCTCTGATGATCTTTGCCGTTATCCCCTGGGGTCGGGGGGCTATCTTCGCCGATCTTAACATCGGCATCCTCTATGTAATTGCTATCTCCTCTATAGGTCTTATTGGCGTTTTTATGGCGGGGTGGGGCTCCAACAACAAATTCTCGTTGGTAGCTGCCATGCGCACTGTAGCCCAGATGATTAGCTATGAGATCCCGCTGGTGCTTTCCATCGGTGGCGTGCTCATCATCGCCGGCTCCCTTTCCATGGTCAGCATCGTTGAGGCCCAGGAGCTCCCCTTCTTCTTGCTCCAGCCCTTGGGATTCCTCATCTTCTTTCTCGCAGCTACCTCTGAGATCAATCGTAGTCCCTTCGACCTGCTGGAGGCGGAATCGGAGATCGTGACTGGTTATCACACTGAATACTCGGGGATGAAGTTCGCCCTCTTTTACCTTACTGAATACACCCATGCCTTTGCCTTATCCGCTATCGCCACTACACTCTTTCTCGGTGGCTGGAGGTGGGCTCTCCTGCCGGGCCCGCTCTGGTTCTTCATCAAGCTTCTCCTGGTATTTATCCTTCTCCTGTGGATGCGGAGCACCCTGCCCCGGGTCAGGGTAGATCAGTTGATGGGGTTTGCCTGGAAGTTCCTCTTCCCCCTGGCGCTTATCAACCTGTTTATCACTGCCGCCGAAGCGATTATCTGGCCCGGATTCACGTGGTGGTTGATCTTCCTCAACTTTGCCATTGCCGCTCTCCTCTTAGTTCTGTGGTCAGGATTGTTCCCAGTGCCGGGGGAAGGAATGAGCTTTAGAAGATATGGTCGCGGCATTGCCGAAGGCATGGCAGTGACCCTTAAGCACCTTTTCCGCCGCCCCATTACGGTGCAGTATCCCGAGCAGCGGCTCACTCCGGCGCCGCGATTCCGGGGCAATGAGTTGATTTGGGATGAAGAGCGTTGCAACGGTTGCCGAGCCTGCGCCCGGGCCTGCCCCGTTTCCATAATCGATATCGAAACACGAAAGAGTGAGAAGGGCTTGGTTGTAGAGAAGATAGAGGTAGATTTCGGGCGCTGCCTGTTTTGCGGCCTTTGCGTTGAGGCCTGCCCGATGCGAGCTCTTTTTATGAGCCGAGATTATGAAAAGGCGGGTTACCGGCGGGAGTCGCTGGTGATGAATACAGAGCAGTTTATCGCTGCGGAGAAGAGGCGCAGTGCTTATGCCTATCCCGATCTGGAGGCGGAGATGCCTCCCCAGACCCTGCTGGCTCCGCCCAAGGAGGTGCGCTAGTGGAAATAGGGATTACCATAGCCTTCTGGGTCTTGGCCGTGGTGATGGTCAGTGCTGCCCTGGCTGTGGTCCTGCTGCGCAATATCTTCCATTCTGCCCTCTTTCTCATTCTATCCTTCTTCACTGTAGCTGGCATATTTGTCATCCTGAGCGCTAGTTTCCTGGCCGCAGCGCAGGTGCTCATTTATGTTGGCGCTATCGCGGTGCTGATTGTCTTCGCCGTCATGCTCACCCGTGAGACGCAGCGGGGCAGTCCTTCAGGACGACTTCGGCTGCCGGCGTTGATAGTAGGTCTGCTATTTCTAATTACCATGATCTCAGTGGTGCTGACCACCGATTGGAGTGTGGTCGCTGTGGTTCCAGAGCCGACGATATCGTCCTTGGCCCAGGCTCTTTTCAGTAAGGAGCAGGGCTTTGTCCTTGCTTTCGAAATATCGGCGGCGCTTCTCTTGGCCGCAATAATTGGCGCTATCGCGCTGGTGAGGAATAAGTAAATGGCTATTGGACTGGAGCACTTCCTGATCCTTTCGGCGATACTCTTCTCCATTGGACTCTACGGCGCTCTGGCCAAAAGAAACACCCTTGTCATCCTGATGAGCATTGAGCTTATGCTCAATGCAGTGAACATAACTTTGGTAGCCTTCTGGCGGTATGTAGCGCCGGCGCTGATGACCGGGCAGGTCTTTGTCATCTTCGTTATGGTGCTCGCTGCCGCCGAGGTGGCTGTTGGTCTGGCGATAATCATCTCCATCTATCGAAGCCGGGAAACAGTGGATGCGGAGCAAATCGATCAGATGAAATGGTAGTGAGATGCCGACTGGAGTAGCCTTAGCCATCTTTCTGCTGCCCTTTCTCTCCTTTGTCATCATCTCTTTTGTCATCAGGCCCTTCTTCGACAAGCGCCCCCAGTTCAGCGGATATGTAACCATCGCTAGTATAGGAACATCTCTTATCCTCTCCCTTTGGGTTTTGGTGGAGGTGCTCCGGGCTCCTGGGCATGTGCTTACCATGCCCGATTATCAGTGGCTGGCCATCGGCGATACCGCAATCAATATAGGGGTGACCCTGGACGCGCTGGCGGCGGTGATGCTCATCGTAGTCACATCGGTCAGCCTGCTGGTGCAAATCTACTCCCAGGGCTATATGCATGGCGACCCCGGCTACTCGCGCTACTTCGCCTTCATGTCCCTATTCACCGGGTCGATGCTGGGGCTGGTTTTAGCCGATAACCTTATTTTCCTCTACCTGTTTTGGGAGGGGGTGGGGCTTTGTTCCTATCTCCTCATCGGCTTCTGGTTCCACAAGCCGGAGGCGGCAAGGGCGGCGACCAAGGCCTTTGTTGTCACCAGGCTCGGCGACTTCGGCTTTCTGGCGGCCATCCTGCTGCTCTATGCCAACACCGGCACCTTTGACATCGGCGAGCTTCATGAGCTGGCCCTAGCCGGTGCCCTGGGCGGCACAGTTCTGACCTGGGCTGCCATCGGCGTCTTCTCCGGGGCGGTGGGCAAATCGGCGCAGTTCCC
This sequence comes from uncultured Dehalococcoidales bacterium, assembly GCA_964431905.1. GTDB lineage: Bacteria > Chloroflexota > Dehalococcoidia > E44-bin15 > E44-bin15 > CAYSLE01. Next base: position 7,919 of record CAYSLE010000002.1, read on the forward strand.
GCTCCATACCTGGCTCCCCGATGCCATGGAGGGCCCAACGCCGGTCAGCGCCCTGATCCATGCTGCCACTATGGTTGCCGCCGGCGTCTATCTGGTGGCTCGCATGTTCCCCATGTTCGCCTCCTCCACTGAGGCCATAACCACGGTGGCCATCATCGGGGGCTTTACCGCTATCTTCGCCGCCACTATGGGCCTGGTGATGAACGATATTAAGCGGGTTCTGGCCTATTCCACCATCAGCCAGCTTGGCTACATGATGCTGGGCTTGGGCGCGGTGGGCGTGGCCGTGTCACGGGGAGCCCTTGACTTGGAGCATGGTTTGATGTTGGGTGTGGCGGTGGGCATTTTCCACCTGTTCAACCACGCCTTCTTCAAAGCGCTTCTGTTCTTGGGGGCAGGGAGCGTTAACCATGCCACTGGCACCTTCGATATGAGGATGATGGGGGGGCTGAGAAAGGCGATGCCCTGGACATATGTCACATTCCTCATCGCCGCGCTCAGCATCGCTGGCATATGGCCTCTGGCCGGGTTCTGGAGCAAAGAAGGCATCCTGGCTGAATCCCTGCACTATGTCCCGGTATTGTTCGCCCTGGCCCTGTTCACCGTTTTCCTCACCGCCTTGTATATGTTTCGTGCAGTGTTCATGACCTTCGGCGGGGAGTATCGGGGGCAATCTGATGGTAGCCATGAAGTCCACGAATCGCCTTTAGTGATGCTGGTTCCTATGGTTCTGCTGGCCATCCTCGCCGTGGCCTCGGGATGGCTTCCCATTAGCGAATTTCTGGGCGGGGAGTCCCATAGCTTCTTCGGCGTTTTGGCCAGCCCCTTAGCCTGGGGCTCTCTGATGGCGGCTGGTCTGGGCATCCTGCTTGCCTATGCCATTTACAGTAAGGAATGGCTTTCCGCTGAATCGCTGAGGCGGACTTTTGCCCCGATTTATACCCTGCTCTCCAGGAAGTACTGGTTTGACGAGCTCTATGAGAATTTGTTTGTAGTGCGGGTTTTGATCGATGGGCTTTTCGCCGCCTTCCATTGGTTCGATGATGAGATTGTCGATGGCGTGGTGAACGGAGTAGCCAATGGCACGGTGATAGCGAGCAAGCGCGTCAGAAGGGTGCAAACGGGGCAATTGCAGCTTTATGGGATAGCTATCTTTATCGGTATCTTGGCCATAGTAGCCTGTTTCTTTGTCTTTGGTTAGGAGGGAAGTTTGAGTTTTCCCTATCTATCGATAATGATCTTCCTCCCGGTCATCGGGGCTATTGTCATTGCCCTGCTTCCCAACGCTACCCCGAGGCGGATAAAGCGCACTGCGGCCCTTTTCACGCTGGTGCCCTTCCTCCTGTCGGTGGCCCTGTTTGCCATGTTCGACCGCTCCCTCGTTGGAGCGCCCCAGTTTGTGGAGCAGGTCTCATGGATCCCCTCCATCGATGTCCAGTATTACCTGGGCATCGATGGGCTTAACCTGCCCATGGTGATCCTGACCACCCTGCTCGGCTTCATCGCCGTTTTGGTGTCATGGGGCATCGACCTCAGGGCGCGGGAATACTTCGCCTGGCTCCTGGTGCTGGAGACGGGGATTCTGGGGGTGTTTTGTTCCTTGGACCTGATCCTCTTCTTCCTCTTCTGGGAAGTGGAGATCATCCCCATGTATCTCCTCATCTCCATCTGGGGAACTGGTCGGAAGGAGTATTCGGCGATCAAGTTCGTTATATATACCCTCCTGGGCAGCGCCCTGATGCTGGCTGGCATCCTTATCCTCTACTCCCAGGTGCATACCTTCGACATGGTGGCGCTGGCCGCGATGGGGATTGAGGCCGGGATAAGTTCTATGATGGCCGCCGCCGTCTTCTTCCTCCTCTTCATTGGCTATGCCATAAAGCTGCCCGTCTTCCCGTTGCACACATGGCTCCCCGATGCCCATACCGACGCCCCGACCGCGGTCAGCGTGATCCTGGCTGGGGTGCTGCTGAAGATGGGTGGCTATGCCATGCTCCGGGTGTGCGTCAGCATGTTTCCAGAGACATCCCAGGCCTATGCCCCGATCCTCCTCGCTCTAGCCGTGGTCAGCGTCCTCTACGGGGCGGCGGTAACCTTGAGACAGACCGACCTCAAAAGGCTGATTGCATATAGTAGCATCAGCCATATGGGCTATGTGCTTTTGGGGATTTTTGCCCTATCTCAGGTGAGCATGACCGGTGCCACCCTTCAGATGTTCAGCCACGGTCTCGTTACCGGCCTGCTCTTCGCTCTGGTGGGACTGGTCTACGAAAAGGCGCATGAACGGAGCATCCCCAGGCTCGGTGGGCTGGCTCGCCGGATGCCGATAATCGTTGTTGTCTTCAGCGTTGCCGGGCTTGCCTCCTTAGGATTGCCCGGCACCAGCGGTTTCGCCGCCGAGTTCCTTGTCTTCCTCGGCAGCTTCAAAAGCGGCGTTGTCCCCGGCGTCCAGGTCTATACCATCCTCGGCGTCCTGGGGATTGTAATCACCGCGGGCTACATCCTGTGGATGCTGCAGCGCGTCTTCTACGGGCCGCCCAAGGAGCAGTATCAGGCAGTTGCCGATGCCAACAGGCTTGAAATGTTCACCATCTTCTCCATGGTGGCGGTGATCATGCTCATCGGCCTCTATCCCAGGATACTAACCGATGTCATCAAAATAGGCATCGCACCTATAGTGGGGGCATTGACCTTATAGAGGGCCTTTCTGTGGTGGAGATAATGGTTGCTGTGGGGGCAGTGATCGAGGATGATGAAGGGCGAATCCTGCTGGTGAAGCATGCCCGGGAAAAGGGGGGATTCTGGCAGGGGAAGTGGATCTGCCCCGGGGGCAAACTGGAGTTGGGAGAGGGGATCGAGGAGGGGATAAAAAGGGAGGTTATGGAGGAGACCAATCTAGAGATCAGCCGCATCACCCCTCTCATCCCCTGGGATAGGGTGGTGAAGGAAGAGGGCAAAACGACGCTCCATGTCATCTACATCGACTTTCTGGCCAGGGTGGTGGGGGGTGAGTTTCGGCCGGGCAGCGATGTGGCTGAAGGCATGTGGGTTTCAAAGAAAGACATTCCCAGAATATGGGATGAGCTTCATGACGACACCAAGAGGCTAATGGAGATAGCAGGGGTTGTTTAGGAGAGAGCGTTGAACTTCTATCTATTAGCGCCTGAGATAAGCGTCTGCGCCTTAGCTATACTGGTCATCTTGCTCGACCTCGTTATCAAGCGCAAGTGGATTCTGGGGGCAGTGAGCATTGGCGGGCTCATCGTGCCCGCTGCCTTCAGTGTCGCCTTGTGGGGCACAAATGAAACCTCCTTCAATGGCATGCTGGTGGTGGATGAGTTCTCGGTATTCTTCAAGCTCTTCTTCCTGGTGATGGCGGCTCTGGTGCTCCTCTCCTCTACCGATTATGCCCATAAATTCGCTGCCTTTCGCGGGGAATACTATGCACTAGTGCTGCTTGCTGCCACAGGGATGATGCTCATGGCATCCACCAGAGAGCTCATCTCAATCTACATCGCTCTGGAGCTGACGGGCATCTCTCTTTACGTCCTGACCGGCTTTCTCAAGGACCCCAAGTCCAGCGAGGCGGGACTGAAGTATCTGCTCCTGGGTGCAGTGGCCAGTGCCGTTTTGCTCTATGGCATGGCCCTGCTCTATGGGCTCACCGGCACTACCCATCTTAGGGATATCGCTGCTGCATTGACCCCAGTGGGTCAGCTGTTAGATAAGCCTGCGCTCTTGATGGGCATTGTCCTCTTAGTGGCTGGCTTCGGCTTTAAGATCGCCACCATACCCTTCCAGATGTGGGTCCCCGATGTTTATGAAGGGGCACCGACACCCATCACTGCCTATCTCTCTGTTGCCAGCAAGGCTGCCGGATTTGCTGTGATCTTACGGGTATTCTATGAGGCGCTGGGGCCGGTGAGCCTGGATTGGTCGATTGTCTTCGCCGTGCTCGCCGCTATCACCATGACCTTGGGCAATGTGGTTGCCATCGTCCAGACCAACATCAAGCGAATGCTGGGATATTCCAGCATCGCTCAGGCAGGCTATCTGATGATAGGGCTGGCCGCGGTCAGTGCTCTTGAACCCGGTGCTTTGGGCTCCAGCGGTCCCAGCACCCTGGTATTCTTCCTGACCAGCTATGCCCTTACCAATCTGGGTGCATTTATCGCTATCATCGCCATCTCCAACAAGATCGATAGTGACGAGATCGCCGACTATTCTGGGATGGCGAAGCGGGCCCCCCTCCTTTCCCTGGCCCTGGCCCTGTGTCTCATCTCTCTCATCGGCATACCACCCACCGCCGGGTTTGTGGCCAAGGTCTTCATATTCAGTGCTGGCGTCAACCACGGGCTGACCTGGCTGGTAGTCATCGCCGTGATTAACAGCGTGATCTCGGCATACTATTATCTACGGGTGGTGCGTGTGATGTATCTTGGCGCTCCGCTATCCGAAGAACGGGTGTCCTCATCGGGAGCGCTCCGTGCTGCACTCTCCTTCGCCTGCCTCGGTGTTCTGGCCCTCGGTATCTATCCCTGGATGGTGTTGAGAATCGCTGAGACCGCCGCCGGCATTTTTCCTTGACAGCGCCCACCAGCAGTGATAGACTTCCCTCTGCAAATTGAATATGGCATCTTTATTGTTTTATCTAGCTTGTCAAGAGGTTTAGTCCATTGAAGAAGGTGGGCATCCTCTATCACCCAAAGATCGCTGCTGCTGGGGAATTTGCCCAAGAATTAGCACGCCTTTTGCCATCTCTTAATGCCTCTCCCTGGCTTTGCTCTGCCTGGGAGGAGGAGAGGGCCAAGGCTCAAGCCGAGGGGACCGATCTCATCCTTAGCGTCGGTGGCGATGGCACTATCTTAAGAGCAGCCCGCGCTGCTATCCCGCGGGACATTCCTATTGTGGGGATAAACCTGGGACGGCTGGGTTTTATGACCGAATTCAGCGCTGAAGAGGCCCGAGACAAGCTCCCCGCTGTTCTCGCTGGGGAGGGCTGGATCGACGAGCGGGCCATGCTTCAGGCGGAGTTTTCATCTAAGGGGCCCTTTTACGCCTTGAACGATGTCGTCTTGGGGCGGGGTGCTATATCCCGGCTGGTCCATATAGAAACCAGCATCGATGGCACCCTTTTGGCTACCTACAAGGTGGATGGGGTGATCCTGGCCACAGCCACGGGGAGCACAGCCTACTCCCTGGCCGCCGGTGGCCCTATCCTCTATCCCCAATCCAGAGATATAATCCTAAACCCCATCTGCTCCCACCCTACCTTCGCCAATGCCCTGGTGCTCCCATCCACCACTATATTGGAGCTCAAGGTGCGTACCGACCACCAAGCGATGGTCAGTATCGACGGGCAGATTAACCTGGGGCTGGAAAGTGGCGACAGGGTTAAAGTCACGCTTAGCCAGCATGTGGCTCGCTTTCTTAGGGTCAGACCACCGGCCTTTTTCTATAGCACTTTGATGGAGAGGTTGATGCCGAAATGAAGGCGGAAAAGGCACGCATTGACGACATTCCCCAAATTCACAAACTGGTGAACTACTTCGCCGATAAGGGGGAGATGTTGCCACGCGCCTTGAGCGAGCTCTACGAGAATATCAGGGACTTCTTCGTCGTCCGCGATGGCGATCAGGTGATCGGTTGTGCTGCGTTCCATATATTCTGGTCGGACCTGGGCGAGATCAGAGCCGTAGCCGTAGCCGAGGGGTGGCAGGATAAGGGGGCCGGTGCTTTGCTGGTTCGGGCCTGCGTCGAGGAGGCAAAAGGCCTGGGCATAGAAACGCTATTCTGTCTCACCTATAAGCCCGAATTCTTTGCCCGGTTTGGGTTCAAGGAGGTGGACAAGGTACAGCTGCCGCGCAAGATTTGGGGGGAGTGTCAGCGCTGCCCCAAGTTCCCCGACTGCGATGAGGTGGCTCTGGTTTACCAATTGGAGCGATAGGGGTCGATGGAAGAGCGAACCTTAGATAGCGAGCGAATATACCAGGGGCGCTTAGTTGGCCTCCGCGTGGATAGGGTAGCGCTGCCCGGTGGGCGCGAGACAACGCGGGAGGTGGTGGAACATCCCGACGCTGTGGCCATTGTTGCCATAGATTCAAAAAATAATGTAATCCTGGTGCGACAGTTCCGCAGCCCGGCGGGCAAGGTGCTTCTTGAGATCCCCGCCGGTTGCATTGAGCCCGGTGAGCAGCCGAGCCAGAGCGCCCTTCGGGAGCTTGAGGAGGAGACGGGATATACTGCGGGGAAGATGAAAAGGATTTGCGGGTTTTATAGTGGCCCCGGCTACTCCACCGAGTTCTTGCACATTTTCCTGGCTACTGAGCTTAAGCTGAGTTCAAAGCGTCCCCAGGAGGATGAGATTATCGAGACGGTGACTGTCCCCCTGGGGCAGATCCCTGGCCTTATCGCCTCGGGCCAGGTCTGCGATGCCAAAACCATCGCCGGTCTACTGGTCGTTACCGTCGGCGGCAATGAGGTGAAGCAGTGAGAATATGCCTCCTATGTAATAGGGGGAATATGTACTGTGGCGGGCAAGGGGTCTATACCTATTACCTATCCCGAGAACTACAGAGACTGGGGCACGAGGTTCATTTAATCGTCGGGCCTCCCTATCCCGATGTCCCGCCGGGGGTGGTGGAACATCGGGTGCAAAACATGAACTTCTTTGAGTTTGGATTCCCCAAGCAGGACCCCTTTAAGGTTTTCACCCCCCTTAACCTCTATGAGCTGGCCGGGACCAGGATGGGGATGTTCACTGAGATGTTTTCTTTCGGCTTTAGGGCCTATGACAAGCTGCGCCAGCTCCTGCGAGATCACCGCTTCGATATCATCCACGACAACCAGACCCTGGCCTATGGCATACTAATGATGAAGGCTTTTGGAATCCCCATCGTGGCTACGGTGCACCACCCATTACCCATCGATAGAGAGACCGATATAGCCTATATGGAGAGCATCCACGATAGGATACACCGGTTCATTTTTTACCCCTTCATAATGCAACACGTTGTGGTCAGAAGGATGGAGCGGGTGATCACAGTCTCCCAGAGCGCTGCCGAGGAAACCAGAAATGCCTTTAAGGTTCGTCGAGAGAAGATAAGGGTGGTCTACAATGGCATCGATCTAGATATGTTTCGGAGGCTGGATGCTGATGCCAAGGAGCCCGCTCGTCTCATCGTTGTAGCCAATAGCTCCGACCGCAAAAAGGGGGTTGTCTATTTGCTCCGCGCCCTTCAGCTACTGCGTGAGGAGATGGATGTGAAGCTCACCATCGTCGATCGGGGCGCCCCGGATAATGAGTATACCCCAGCTTTAGTGACAAGATACGGACTTGATAGCAGCGTCAGCTTCACCGGAAGGCTGAGTGTGGAGGAGCTGGCCAGACATTATGCCCGGGCTGAGGTTTCGGTGGTTCCATCTCTATATGAGGGCTTCAGCATACCCGCCGCCGAAGCCATGGCCTGTGGTGTCCCTGTGGTTGCCACCACCGCCGGGGCACTGCCTGAGGTGGTGGAGAATGGCAGGAGCGGCATTTTGGTCCCGCCACGGGATGCCAATGCCCTAGCCCAGGCGATTAGACGCCTGCTTAAGGATGAGTCTTTGCGCCAGGCGATGGGGGCGGAAGGGAGAAAGAAAGTAGAGAACAACTTCACCTGGGAGAAGGCAGCGAGGAAGACGCTGGAGATATATCAGGAGGTTCTGTAGTTGCTCACCGTTAACTTCAAGCTCTTCAGGATAGGTAATGGCGATAGATTCCTGGATGTGGGCTGCGGTGAGGGGAGGCACAGTTTCGAGGCGTTTAGGCTGGGCAGTCAAATGGTATGCTCTCTGGATATGGATGACCTGGGATTGAGGAAGACCCAATACGTTCTGCACTATATGGCCACGCAAAAGGTGGCCAATGGAAGCTGGCATGTGATGTTTGGCGATGCTTTGAACCTCCCCTTCAAGGATGCCTCCTTCGATAAAATAATCTGCGCCGAGGTTTTGGAGCATGTTGCCGATGAAGATCGAGGGATCAGGGAGCTGGTGAGGGTGCTAAAGCCCGGCGGGTTGCTCGCCGTCACCGTTCCTACTTTCCTGAGTGAGTCGGTCTACTGGGCACTGGACGAGGACTACTACAACCATCCTGGCGGTCACGTGCGTAAGTTTAAGGCTCAGGAGCTGATGGAGTCCTTGCGAAGGCATGACCTGGCAATTTACGCTATCCGCTATGAGCATGCCTTCCATACTATATATTGGCTTCTTCGCTGCATCTTCGGGCTTAAGAAGGAGCAGGCACGGGTTCCAGCGCTCTATCACAAGTTCTTGGTGCTGCAGATAGTCACCAGATCGAAATTCGCTCAACGCATGGAACGCATCTTTAACTTTATCTTCCCTAAGAGCATAGTCATTTATACCAGAAAGATTTAACATAAGGGGGAGCCTGGGTGAAGATATGTCTTCTTTGCTATCGCGGGAATATGTATTGCGGTGGTCAAGGGGTTTATCTCTACTATCTCTCTCGTGAGCTACAGAGGCTAGGGCATGATGTAGATGTCATGGTTGGCCCGCCTTACCCTGACATCGCTGATGGGATCAAGGTGCATAAGCTGGAAAGCCTAAACCTCTACGATCGCAAGGCGCTTGGAGAGAATTTCCTGCCGCAGGAACATCCGTTACACATCTTCAGCCCCTTCAACCTCTATGAGCTGGCAGGAACTAAGCTGGGTATGTTCCCGGAGATGATCACCTTCAGTATCAGGGCTTATCTCAAGATAAGGGAGCTTCTCCCCCATCATCGCTTCGACATCATCCACGATAATCAGGGACTAGCCTATGGCCTGCTGCTGATGAAGACCTTGAAGACCCCTGTGATCGCTACGATTCACCACCCCCTGCCCCTCGATACTAAAGCCGATCTGACTCAGGCAACGAGCGAATGGAAGAAGATCAAGCACATCATCTTCTACCCCCCGGCGATGCAAGGCATTGTTGCCCGGCGCTTAGATGGGGTAATCACCGACTCCGAGAGTTCCGCCTATGAGGTGAGCCGTGTCTTCAAGGTATCTAAAGAGAAAATGAGGATAGTCTACCCCGGCGTAGACACCGGCATGTTCCGGCGATTGGATGGGCATAAGAGGGAGCGGGGTCGCCTGATCATGGTGGGCCGAACCGGTGATCGAAAGAAGGGGGTCATTTATTTGCTACAGGCCCTTCAGCTACTGAAGAGGGATAATGTTGACGTAAAACTGACCATCGTGGATCAGGTAGACCCCGAGAACAGCTATGCTGGTAACTTGATCCGCAAGTATAACCTTGATGGCATGGTCACCTTTACCGGCAGGTTGACGAACGAGGAACTGGTGAGGCAGTATGCAGCAGCGGAGATCGCAGTAACCGCCTCGGTCTATGAGGGTTTCGGTTTGCCCGCTGCCGAGGCTATGGCCTGTGAGGCTCCCGTGATCGCTACCACCGGCGGCGCCCTCCCCGAGGTGGTCAAAGATGGAGAAACTGGGATTTTGGTGCCACCTCAGGACCCCCACGCTCTAGCCAGGGCTATCAAGCTGCTTCTTGGGGACGAACCGTTGCGCCGCAGGCTGAGCGGTGAAGGGAGGAAGAGGATAGAGCAATGCTTCTCCTGGGAGCAGGCAGCGAAACAAGCGGTCGATATATATGAGGAAGTCCGATCACGCGTTAATAGTTCTTTGGTACGAGCCTGATAACGATCACATCGCTCAAGGAGGGGAAAGGGCGAGCCACTCTATCGAGAAAAGCGAGGATGAACCCCGAAACCCATCGGGGTAGGATGGAAAGGGTCTTGCCCCAATAAGGAGCGGCCCAGAGAAGAGATATACCCACAGCCTTTTCTACATCGAAATGTTGCTCCACAAGCCCCCGTAACAACGGGTAATCAAACCTGTAGGTGTGGTCTGGAGGAGGTTGCCACGGAGGTCTTTCATCCTTTTTCCTCTTATTAAGCTTAATCATTATGGGATGGGTAGCCTTGCCCAGGCGGCAACTGAGGCTCTCGAAGTTGGCGATAGCGATGACCGTCTTCCCCTTTGGTTTGAGAACCTGGGACATCTCCTCAATGGTCTTTAGTGGATCGGCGAAGTGATCCAGGGAGCCTTTGCACATGATCTTATCCAGGGAGTGCCTTTTAAAGGGCAGGGCCTCACCGATGCCGCGCACCAGGTTAACCTGCCCATCGCCGATGTGCTCTTTAGCCCGTGCCACCATCTTCCCCGAGGGGTCAAGGCCTATAACGCTGCCACTCTCTCGTGCCAGCTTCAGAGCGTCTATCGCTCTGCCACACCCGATGTCCAGAATCTTCTCGCCTTTTTGTGGAGCTACCATGCTCAGGGATACCTGACCCATCTTGGTGAAGACAAAATCAGTGTCAGGATAGACCCTCTCCGGGAGTACATCTTCATCGCCCCACTCTAGGTCAAACTTCACGTCCATCGCTCTAAGTAATCGCTATTATTACTAGGATAACGATTACGATAATCCAGATAGGTTGATGCAGACCCCAAAAGCACCGTTTTCAGCATGATAGGCGCATTTCACAATTGTAGTCCCGGTATCTGGGCAGTCGCAGGCCTTTTACTTTCGCCGATATTTGGCCATCCCCTCATCGTAGAGGTCGCCGCCATGGGCATCGTTTACCACTATGGCTGGGAAGTCCTCCACTTCAAGGCGCATGATGGCCTCAGCACCCAGTTCCTCGTAGGCCACCACTTCAGCTTGCTTTATCGATCTGGCGATGAGCGCCCCGGCTCCCCCGATGGCAGCGAAATATATCGCTTTATGTTTTTTGATGGCCTCCTTCACCTCTGGAGAGCGGCTGCCCTTTCCGATCATTCCCTTAAGCCCTGAGGCGATAAGACGTGGGGAGTAGCTGTCCATGCGCCCGCTGGTGGTGGGGCCGGCAGCGCCAATGACCTGCCCTGGCTTAGCTGGGGAAGGGCCCATATAATAGACCGTCTGGCCGGAGATATCGAAGGGCAATTTTTGACCTTGGTCTAGGGCCTCGATGAGCCTCTTATGAGCGGCATCGCGGGCGCTATAGATAACCCCGCTGATGAAAACCTGGTCTCCAGCTTTGAGAGCCTTGATGGTCTTATCATCAAGGGGCGATGTAATCCTTTTCTGCATTCTACCCTCCTGCCAAATGAGACTTCAGCTTTATACTATGGCTGTTTCACAGTAAACGCGGGCACAGCTATCTTCGGCTTGTGCTCAGTTGGCGGTTGAGCTATAGGAGCAGGCGCCTTTGCTTTCCGTAGCCGTAGGACATCCAGGACCATGGCTCTCTTGAAGAGTTGTATCGCCAGTGCCGGGTCTACCCCCTTGGGGCAGGCTTCTGAGCAGGCACCGGCGAGGTGACAGAGCCAGACCCCATGACGCGAATCGGCCTTCCGAAATCTCTCACGAGCACCGCTATCCCTGGTATCAGCACAATACCTGTAGGCCTGACCCAGCGGCTGGGGACCCAGAAACAAGGGGTCTGTGGCTACGGTGGGGCACGCTGACATACATAGCCCGCACTTCAGGCAATATGAAAATTGAGCGTAACTCTCCAACTCTCTGCTGGATTGCACTAGTTCGCTCAACGGCCTCTCCGCTGTTTCTGCCTCTAAACCTACTATGTAGGGCTTTATCGCTTTATGCTTTTCAAAGAGGGAATCGAGATCGGCCACTAAATCCCGAATAGTAGGGAAGTTAGGCAAAGGCCTTACTTCAATTATGCCCGTCTTCAATTCCTCAACCGGGGTATGGCAGGCGAGCCTGGGAAATCTGTTGATAAACATACCGCAGGAGCCGCAGATGCCCATACGACAGGAGCTGCGATAGGCCAGGGTGTTATCTATGTTCTCTTTGATATGAATGAGGCCATCCAGCACCGTCATCCCTTTGCGCAACGGGACGACAAACTCTTGGACATAGGGTTTCTTGTCCTTACCCGGAAGGTATCTTTGAACCTTAAAGGTTAGTTCTTGCATGCGCTGCTCCTCATGTTATAGTTATCATCTCTCAAGGAGTCAAAAGGGCATTTATGGGAATATAGACAGCGTAACCGAAAATGGCTATTCCTGCGAGCACTAGTGTCCCGTCCACAAGCTTAGCTGGGGGTTTGGGTATGGGCAATTCCAAAATTATGGTTCGTAGCCCATGGATCCCGTGGTAAAGGCCGAAGACCAGAAACAAAACATAGAAGGCGAGCCAACCAGCGCTAGCTGCTCTCCCCGAGACCGCTTCCCAGCTACTGGGCTCACCTAGCACAAACGTTACTATGAAGTGGGTGCCCACAAGGAAGAAGAGCGCTATACCTGCGATGTACTGCAGAATCTTCAGTTGGGACTCTCGCATGTCGTCCTCCTATGTCACGAACACGATTAGGAAATATATTGCCAGCGCCACTATCAGCGCTGCCATTATCCACACCATGGGACGCCTGCGGCGCAGGGAATCAACGTAGGGGTACACCGGTGTCTTCGGTTTGCCCAGGGTGTACCCCAGTTGCTGCAATATCAGCCTGCCGCCATTAAGGGCATGTATGACAAAGGCGGTCACTACCAGATATTCACCCACCATAAACCCGGGATTGGTGAAGATGGCCATTATATCTGACCAGCTGTCAGCACCCCCGATGCGGAAACCATTGGCGACCAAGTGTGTGCATATGAAGAGAAGCATACCAAGCCCGGTCACCCGGTGCAGGGTGTAAAGATACCTCTCCAGGGTATAGTTACCTCCCCAAACCCAACTCTTGATACCCAAACGATTTGACCAACGGCGCTTTTCAGTGTCTGCTGTTTTTGTTCCTTCCATCAGTATTTCCTTTCTACTGGAAGCCATAGGGTGATATTTGCCGGTATATAGGCCAGGCGCGGCCCCTCGGGGGCATAATAGGCTAAGGTATGCTTGCACCAGTTGACGTCGTCCCGATTGGGGAAATCTCGCCTTGAATGCGCACCTCTGGACTCAGTGCGGGCCAGCCCACCAGCAACAATCACCTCTGCCAGATCGAGCAGGTTCACTGTCTCCATAACCGCCTGGAGATTGGTATTGTATACACGGCTTGTATCTTTAACCTTTACCTGCCCAGTTCTCTCTTTGAGTTCCCTCACCTTTTTCAAGGCCTTTTCCATATCCGGCCCGTTTCGAAAAACTGCCACGCTGTGATCCATCGTCCGCTGCAACTCGGTGCGTATGGCATACACATCCTCGCTCCCATCTCCATGCCCGATCTGCTCAAAGACGCGCTTCTCCTCGTCACGCACCTTCTGTGGGGAGACATCGGGCAAGGACTTCAGTCCCTTACAGTATTGTGCTGCCTTTTCTCCAGCGATCTTGCCCCAGACCAGACATTCGGCGGTGGAGTTAGCGCCCAAGCGATTCGCCCCGTGCAGGGATACACAGGCCGCCTCTCCTGCGGCCCAAATCCCCTCCACCGGTGTCTTGCCATCGATGTCAGTGTGGATACCTCCCATAAAGTAATGGGCCGCCGGGCGGACCGGTATCGGCTGCTCTATGGGGTCGATAAAGGCGAACTTAATAGCGACCTCTCTGATTAGAGGCAGTCGCTCATTTATCTTGGCTGCTCCCAGATGGCGCAGATCGAGATTCACATAGTCCAGGCCATCCGGCCCTTGGAAACCCCTGCCTTCCAGAATCTCGGTTATCTCTGAACGGGACACTATATCCCGTGGTGCGGTCTCCATCTTGGCCGGGGCATACTTCTCCATGAACCGCTCATCCTTATTGTTCTTCAGGTATCCACCCTCGCCTCTGGCCCCCTCGGTGATGAGGATGCCCGATGGTATCAGCCCCGTGGGGTGAAACTGCACGAACTCTAAGTCCTTTAGCGGCAATCCCGCCCGATAGGCCATAGCCGCACCATCCCCGGTGGCGGTGAGGGAGTAGGTGGTGAATCCAAACATGCGGCAGGCGCCGCCGGTGGCGATAACCAGGGCCTTACCTCTTATTAAGAAGAAATCTCCGGTTGTCATATTCCAGGCGGTTATGCCCTGGAAGATGCCATTGTCTATCAAGATAGAGGTAACATAGCATTCGTCATAGCGGGTGACGCTGGCATACCTCTGAAGGGTATCGTATAGAGTATGCATCTCGAAGAAGCCGGTCTTATCCTCGGCAAAGGTAGCCCGATCGAAGCTGTGGCCGCCAAAGGGCCTCTGGTTTATACGACCATTAGCATCTCTAGACCAGGGAATGCCCCAGCGGTCGAGCTGGCGAATTTCCTTTGGCGACTCTTCGACGAAGCGCATCACCACATCCTGGTCAGCGAGGAAATCGCTCCCCCTTACTGTGTCCCAGGCATGAAGCTCCAGGCTATCACCCTCATCGGTGCGCAAGACCGCTGCCGTGCCGCCCTCAGCGCAGACGGAATGGGAACGCATTAGCTGAACCCTGGAGACAATGGCTATATCCACCTCGCCATTGCTCACCCGCGCCGCTTCAACTGCTGCCCTCAAACCAGCCAGGCCGGAACCGAGGATCACCAAGTCATGAATAGCCACCATCCTATCATTCTCCAATCCGTTGGATCGTCATTTATAGCACCGCTTCTTTATGCCGGGCGGCGTGGCATTGCAGGTTCACCGCCACCGGGAGGCTGGCGATATGGGTGGGGAAGACCTCAGCATGGACTGCCAGTGCAGTAGTCCTGCCACCAAAGCCCTGCGGGCCAATGCCCAAGTCATTGACCCGCTTCAGAATTGCCTGCTCTAGCTCTGCCACCTCTGGGTCGGCATGGTGCTCCCCTACCCGACGCAGGAGCGCCTTCTTGGCCAGTATCATGGCCTTATCTGCCGTTCCGCCGATCCCGACACCGACGATGACCGGAGGGCAGGGATTGGAGCCTGCCTCCTCTACTGCCTTAGCCACAAAGTCGATAACCCCCTGGCGACCCTTAGCCGGGGTGAGGACGGTGAGGCGGCTCATGTTCTCGCTGCCTCCGCCTTTGGGCAGGACTGTTATCCCAAGGCGATCGCCCTTCACCATCTCGGTATGAATGATGGCCGGAGTATTATCTTTGGTGTTTATTCTAGCGGAAAAGGGCTGGCGGACAATCGACTTGCGCAAATAGCCCTCCTTATAGCCCTGGCGCACCCCCTCTTCCACCGCAGCGTAAAGATCGCCGCCAACAATGTGAGCATCCTGCCCCACCTCGAGAAAAATCACCGCAGTGCCGCAGTCCTGACAGATGGGAATCCGCTCCTCACGGGCGATACCGGCATTCTTCATGATCTGCTCCAGGACCTGGCGCCCCAAGGGGGATTCCTCATTATCCCTGGCCCGTTTCAATGCGTCCAGGACATCTTCACCGAGGTCGAAATTCGCCTCCTGACAGAGGCGGGCCACTGTTTCCGTTATCTTCTTCGAACTAATCTCCCTCATTTTTCGCCCTTTTTGGCCCCTTAAAGATTTTTCCTATTTTTTGCTTCGTATCCATACTAGCGGTTATATTGTCTTCAATTCAGCTTCATGATACCTATGAGCTCTCGCACTGCCTCCGCCGATTTTTTAAGTGCCTTACTCTCGTCCGCAGTCAGCTTGAGCTCGATGATCTTCTCCATCCCGTTAGCTCCCAATTTTGCCGGAACACCGACAAAAACCCCCTTTATGCCATACTCACCATCGAGATAAGCGGCACAGGGAAGGATTCTCTTCTTGTCGAAGATTATAGCTTCCACCATCTGGACCGTTGCCGCCGACGGCGCATAGTAGGCGCTGCCGGTCTTCAGCAGGCTCACGATCTCACCACCGCCTTTGACCGTGCGCTCCACCAGGGCATCTACTTTTGCCTTGGGCAAGAGCTCGGTTAGCGGTATGCCACCCACTGTGGAGAGCCTGGGGATTGCCACCATGGTATCTCCATGCCCACCCAGGACGCAGGCGAAGACATCCTCCACCGAGACGTCCAGCTCCCTAGCGATAAAGGTTCGAAACCTTGTGCTATCCAGGATGCCAGACTGCCCGATCACCCTATTTCTAGGGAACTTGCTCACATGAAGCGCCAGCTGAGACATGGCATCGAGGGGGTTGGTGACCATGATAATGATACATTTAGGGGAATAGCGCACCACGTTTTGGGTGACACTCTTAATGATCTCCATATTGGTGAGAATGAGGTCGTCACGGCTCATCCCCGGTTTTCTGGGAATGCCCGAGGTGATAACGACGATATCGGAATCCGCCGTCTCCTCATAGCTATTGGTGCCGATAATGCGGGAATCGGAGGCTAATATCGGGTTGCCCTCCAGTATGTCCAGGGCCTTCCCCTGAGGCAGCCCCTCAATGATGTCCACCAGCACCACATCGGCGTATCCCTTCTCCGCAATTCTCTGGGCACAAGTAGCGCCCACATTCCCGGCTCCGATAACTGTTACTTTCTTTCTCATCTCACTACTCCTTCATTTTTTGGATTACCGCATCAGCTACCTGTGAGGTGCCCACCGCGGTGGGGTCATTGCGGTCGGCTTTCATGTCATAGGTAACAAACTCCCCCTCGGCGATGACCTGCGCTATCGCCCTCTCCACCCTATCAGCAGCCTCGCTCTCTCCCAGGTGGCGTAGCATAAGCACGCCGGAGAGCATCATAGCCATGGGATTCACCTTATTCTGGCCCGCATATTTGGGGGCGCTGCCATGGGTCGGCTCAAAAACAGCGATGTCATCGCCGATGTTGGCCCCAGGGGCAAGCCCCAGCCCTCCTACTAGGCCGGCGCAAAGCTCGGAGACGATATCTCCATAAAGGTTGGGCAGGACGATAACATCGTGCCGCTGTGGAAAGCGTACCAGTTGCATGCACAGGCTATCGACAATGGTGGTCTCAAACTCGATATCGGGGTAACGCCGGGCAACCTCAGCGGCAGTGGAGAGGAAAAGGCCATCGGTATACTTAAGGATATTAGCCTTATGAACCGCGGTTACCTTCTTCCTATGGTTTGTGCAAGCATACTCGAAGGCATACTCAATTATCCTTCGGGAAGCGCTCTCAGAAATGGCCTTAATGCTGAAGCAGGAGTCAGGATTGACCCGGTTTCCGCTTTCCTCAGCGATGAAGCGGATGAGCCTTCCCGCCTCAGGCCCTCGGAACTCGATACCCATGTAGAGGTCTTCGGTGTTCTCCCTGACCACAACGATATCGACATCGGGGTGAATCCAAGGAGCACCTGGGTAGCTCTTGCAAGGGCGGAGGCAAACATAAAGGTCTAGCTCTTTTCTCAGCGCGACATTCACGCTACGAAAGCCTGAGCCCACCGGAGTGGTGATGGGGCCCTTAAGTGCTACCTTGTTTCTCCTCACCGACTCGAAGAGGTACTCAGGGAGTGGAGTGCCATACATATCCTGAGCCCGGTCGCCAGCGAAAGCCAGTTCCCAGTGGAACTCTATATCGGTTGCCTCCAGAACCCTTACCGCGGCCTGGGTAACCTCAGGGCCGATGCCATCACCTGGAATTAGGGTAACATTATAGGCCAAGATTCATCCCCTTTCCTAGGGTTGGAGCGCAAAGCCTCCGTGCTTTCTAATATAAGGGATAAGCCCGCCTTCTTCAAGTATCCGCAGCATTACATTAGGGAACTTGCCCAGGGCGAGCTCGGCTCCATTGGTGATATCCTTGACCTTGCTTCGGGCGAGGTCAACCTCTAGTTCATCCCCATCATCTATCTTGTCGGTATCGCATATCAGGACAGGAAGCCCTACGTTTATGGCATTTCTGAAGAAAATGCGCGCCGATGACTTGGCCAGAACCGCGCTGACCCCAGCCATCTTGATGACGACGGCGGCGTGCTCCCGGCTTGAGCCCAGCCCGAAGTTTACGCCAGCGACGATGAAATCGCCAGGCTGCACCCTTGAAACGAAGTCGGGGGCCACATCGGCTAAAACATGCTTGGCCAGCTCAGGCAGGTTGCTCCTGAGGTGGAAAAACCTCCCCGGTGTGATGTCATCGGTAGAGATATTGTCCCCGAACTTGAAAGCTTTGCCTTTGAGCATCTACATAAGCCCCCTGGGATCCACGATCTCGCCGGCGATGGCGCTGGCGGCAGCGGTAGCCGGGCTGGCTAAATAGATGAATGCCTCGGGGTTGCCCATGCGCCCCCTGAAATTGCGATTGGCGGTGGAGAGACAGCGCTCTCCATCTCCCAGGGCACCCTGATGCACCCCGACGCAGGGGCCACAGCCGGGGGGCAGGATGACCCCACCTGCTTCGAGGAAGGTCTGAATATACCCGGCGCTGAGCGCTTGGAACAGCACCTCCTTGGATGCCGGCGCAACCAAAAGCCGGGTGGAGGGATGGCGTTTACGTCCCTTTAGGATTTGGGCGGCAACCGCCAGATCATCAAGGCGCCCGTTGGTGCAGGTGCCGATGAAAACCTGCTGTATCTTTTCGCCGGCTAGCTCTTTGGCCAAAGCGATGTTATCTACCGAGTGAGGTTTGGACACCGTTGGCTCAAGGCTTGAAGCGTCGATCTGGATGATTTGTTCATATTCAGCATCGGGATCGGGCTTAAGAGAGCGGAAAAGGCGGCCGCGACCGCGAGATTCAAGGTAGCGATGGGTGGTCTCATCAGAGGAGAAAAGCCCTACCTTGGCCCCAGCTTCCACTGCCATATTGGCCAGGGTGAAACGCTGTGACATGCTCATATTCTCCACAGCCCGGCCGCAGAACTCCAGCGACTTGTATGTGGCGCCATCAGCGCCGAGCATGCCGATAAGATGGAGAGCCAGGTCTTTGGCATATACCCCCTTTTTGAAGCTGCCATTGACCACTATCTTGAAGCTCTCCGGCACCCTGAGCCATGTCTTTCCCAGGGCGATGGCGATGGCCACATCTGTAGAGCCCATCCCGGTGGCAAAGGCACCTAATGCCCCTGCGGTAACGGTATGGGAGTCAGCGCCGAGGATCACCTCGCCCGGGTTGGCATAGGATTCGACGATGAGCTGATGGCAGACACCCTCCCCCACATCGCACAGTTGGGCACCGCTCTTTTGGGCAAAGTTGCGCAATAAGATGTGGTCATTGGCGAGCTCCCGAGAAGGGGTGGGAGCAGCGTGGTCCAGAAAGAGGATCACCCTTTTGGGGTTGGCTATCTTTTCCAGATCGCTGGCCTTAAGTTGACGCAGTGTCAGCGGGCCGGTGCCATCCTGGACGAAAACAAGGTCAACCTTAGCGATAACAATATCTCCAGCATGAGCATCGGTCTCCGACTTCTCACTCAGTATCTTCTCAGCGAGGGTCTTCCCCATAGCGTTAACCAATGACTGCCAAGACCTGATCCTTGGTCACCCGATCCCCCGGCTTGCATCTCAGCTCCTTAACCGTGCCATCGATAGGGGCAGGGAGAGCCGACTCCATCTTCATCGCCTCGAGGATAACCACACTATCGCCTGCCTTGACCTGCTGCCCTACCTTCACTTCGTATCTGATGATCATCCCCGGCATAGGTGCCAGAACAGCCCCCGCCACGGCAGCCCCCGGTGCCGGCTTAGCCTCTTTAACTGCCGCAGGCTGCTCCGCCTTTGGCGGTGCCGCTTTAGTTGGGGCTACTGTGGCCGCACGTGAAGGATTGGTAACCCTTACTCCACCCGCGGGCTCTACCTCCACCTGGTAATACTCATCCCCGACGAATACGTTATAGACCCTGACCCCAGGCCCCTTAGGTGGAACCGGCTTTTCCTTCTTCTCCACCAGCTTCCCCGCCTTAGCCTTAGCGATGAGCTCATCCTCCCGCTTTATCTCCTCCATGGTCTTCGGCGCCCGGGGAGGCTTCCAGTCCGATGGAATCTCCTTATCCAATCCATATCTGTATCTCAGGAAGCGCATACCAGTGGTAGGGAAAAGGGCATAAAGCAACACGTCTTTGTCATCTTTGGCAATGCCCTTGGTCGCCTCCCTCGCCTTTTCCAGCTCTGGCTTCAGCAAATCAGCAGCGCGACAGGTGATTGGCTCCTCACCACGCTCATAGCCTTTGAGCACCATCTTCTGGATCTCAGGGTCGATAGGAGCTGGCGACTTACCATATAGGCCCCAGCAGTAGTCCTTCACCTCTTTAGAGATAAACTTGTAAGGACCAAGCAGGGTGTTCTGCACCGCTTGAACCCCCACAATCTGGCTGGTAGGGGTAACCAGAGGAGGATAACCAAGCTCAGCGCGAACCTTGGCCGTCATGGCCCGGCATTCATCCAACCTGTTGAGCGCCTCGGCCTCCTTCAGCTGGGACACAAGGTTGGTGGTCATCCCTCCCGGGATCTGATGCACCAGCACACCGGTATCGATGACCGACATCGCTGAGGTGTCAAGGAAATCCCTATACTTGGGGGCTATCTGCTCCAGCATCTGGCCACACTTGAACAGTTGCTCGATATCAAGCCCGGTATCCCTATCGGTCCCATAGAGAGCTACCACTATGGGCTCGATAGCCGGCTGTGAAGACCGCAGGGCAAAGGGCGATAGCGCAGTATCGATGATATCAACCCCAGCCTCTATGGCCTTCAATATAGACATCGAGGCCTGCCCGCTAGTGTAGTGGGTATGGAGCTCGACCGGGACTTCCAAGGCCTCTTTCAAAGCCTTGATAAGCTCATAGGCATCATATGGGGAGATCAGCCCCGCCTGGTCCTTGATGCAGATGCTATCAGCGCCCAGGTCCCGCAGGATGAAGGCCTTGTTAACATAATAATCAAGGTTGTACACCGGCCCGCCCATCCTGGGCTGGGTGAGGGAATAACATATAGCGCCTTGGTAATGCTTTCCTACCCGTTTGATTGCCTTGGCTGCCCGTTCGTGATTGCGCTCATCGTTCACCGCGTCGAAGACGCGGAATATATCGATCCCCACTTCGGCAGCATGCTCGACGAAGCAATCCACCAGGTCGTCAGGGTGATTTCGATAGGCAACCAGGTTCTGTCCCCGGAGGAGCATCTGGAGCGGGGTATTGGGCATGAGCTTTTTCAATTTCCGAGGCCTATCCCACGGGTCCTCGCCCAAGAAGCGGTGCGGGACATCAAAGGTTGCTCCTCCCCAAACCTCCATAGAATAGAAGCCACACTTGTTCATCTCCGCGGCCATCCATTCCATGTCCTCGGTTCGCATCCTAGTGGCCAGTGATGACTGGTGCCCATCTCGAAAGGTGGTGTCACAAACCTTAACTGGGTGTGCTGCCTTTGGCCTACCCTTCACCTTCTCCGTGGTCAATTCACTTGCTTTATACGGGCCTTTTTTAATCCCTGTCATGGTTTTCACCTCCAAGAACTCTCGTCTGAAGCCAAACTGTCCCGGCCCCTATCCCTCGCTCTTCATTTCCCCAGTTGGCTTATAGCCCCTTTCTTAGCTGCCATGCTATTCGCATCCTCATCATCTCCCCCAAACCCCAGTATTTCCAGGGGCTAAAGAGTAGGCGAGGCGCGGGCATCTGGGTCAAGGTTATCGCCTCTTCCTCCTCAAACTGTTCAATGGCAGCCAGGATGGCTGCCATAACCCCACCTTTTTCTTTCATCCTGCTCCTTAAAGCGGGATATTACCGTGCTTCTTAGGTGGCAGGGTATCCCGCTTGTTTTGCAGCATCTCCAGGGCCTTAATTAACTTGGGTCGCGTCTCCCTGGGGTCGATGACATCGTCGATGTAGCCCCTAGCCGCCGTTACGTAAGGATTAGCGAATTTCTCCTCGTACTCAGCGACAAGTCGGTTTCTGGTCGCCTCCGGGTTATCCGACTTCTGGATGGTCTCCCGGTAGATGATATTAACCGCACCATCAGGCCCCATCACTGCGATCTCCGCCGTGGGCCAGGCATAGCTTATATCGCCTCTGAGGTGCTTGCTGCTCATTGCTATATATGCTCCCCCATAGGCCTTACGGGTGATTACAGTCACCTTAGGCACAGTGGCCTCAGAGTAAGCAAAGAGCAACTTCGCCCCATGTCTGATAATCCCTCCATACTCCTGATCAACGCCGGGCATATATCCAGGTACATCGCAGAAGGTGACGATGGGTAGGTTAAAGCAATCGAGGAAACGAACAAAGCGAGCAGCTTTATCTGAAGCATTGATATCGATACACCCGGCGGCTACCGAGGGCTGCTGGGCCACGATGCCCACCGAGCGCCCATTGAGCCTGGCAAATCCAGTGATCATGTTCTGAGCGAAGTGCGCGTGAACCTCCATGAATTCACCGTTGTCCACCACCCTCCAGATAAGCTCCTTCATATTGTAGGCCTTGGAGGTATCCTCGGGGACGATGTAAAGCAGTTCTGGATCCATTCTATCCGGGGGGTCGGTGGGCTCTACTATAGGAGGCTCCTCCATATTGTTCTGAGGGAGATAGCTCAACAGACGCCGAACCTGTTCTAGGCAATCCCTATCGCTCTCAACGACAAAGTGACAGTTCCCGCTCTGGCTGGCATGAACCATGGCCCCACCCAGCTGTTCCAGGGACACCTCCTCGCCGGTCACCGCACGGATGACATCGGGGCCAGTGATATACATCTGTCCCGTGCCCTTTACCATAAATATGAAGTCGGTGATTGCCGGTGAGTATACCGCACCTCCGGCGCTGGGGCCCATGATGGCTGAGATCTGGGGGACTACCCCTGATGAAAGGGTATTCCTGAGGAAGATCTCTCCATACCCGGCAAGGCTGTCCACCCCCTCCTGGATCCTGGCGCCGCCGGAATCGAGGAACCCAACGCAAGGTGCCCCGTTCTTGACTGCGAGGTCCATAACCTTGCATATCTTGCGAGAGACCACCTCCGATAGCGAGCCACCGAAGACAGTGAAGTCCTGGGCAAAGACATAAACCGGCCTGCCATCTACCTTCCCGTAACCGGTGACCACGGCGTCACCCGGGAATTTTTTATCGGCAAGGCCGAACTCTGTGGCGCGATGGGTTACGAAGGCGTCAAGCTCCTCAAAGCTGCCCTCATCGAAAAAGAGAGCGATGCGCTCCCTAGCGGTAAGCTTGCCTCTCTCATGCTGGGCCTCGATACGCTTCTCGCCGCCACCTAACTTTGACTCCGCTCTCAGTTTAGCTAGTTTATCAATCCTCTCCTCAATAGCCATTTTTCTCCCTCAGTAAGTTTGTGAAACTAGTTACATGCCTATTCTATAACGCTGATCTCAAAAAAGCAAGCAAAGGCGCGCCTTATCTGCTATCTGCTTCATCTTCCTTTTGGGCAATTGAACTTGCCATCATGAGCAGCTTTCGCGCCCGGTTAACTATGGGAATATCGATCATCTTGCCATCAAGAGAGGTTGAGGCGAAGCCCTGGGCCTCAGCAGCCTCAAAGGCAGCGATAACCCTCCTCGCCTGCTCTACCTCCTCCGGCGACGGCCGGAAAATGCGGTTTACCGGCTCGATCTGGCTGGGGTGAATCAGGAACTTGCCGTCAAAGCCAAGCCTGTGGGCAAGCCTTGCCTCTCTGATAAGCCCCGCTTCATCCCTGAAGTCATTGTGAGGGGTGTCTATAGCCATGACCTCAGCAGCCTTGGCTGCAATAACCACCATAACCCGGGGCAGCAAAAGCTCCTCCCCCTCTTCAGTGCGCATCATGCCGGTGTCTAGGGTGAAATCCTCAGCGCCAAAGGCAATGCCCACCACCCTGGGGGAGGCGCTAGCGATGTCAAAGGCACTGACCATTCCTTTAGCGGTCTCAACCCAGGGTAGCAGCTTGATATGGCCCCTTTCGATTCCCCGCTTTCTCTCCAAACGCTCGATGATCGCCGCCATCTCCCCGATGTCGCCGGATGAGCTGGGCTTGGGCTGGCTGATGCCATCGAGGCCCTGGGAGACCACCGCCTCCAGATCATCCTGGGCCAGGCCGGTGGCCAGGGAGTTGATGCGGACAAAGACCTTCCGCCCCCTACGCGACAGCCCCGCCAGGGAATCACGCACCAGGGCTCTGGCTTTGGCCTTTTCCACCGCAGGCACTGAATCCTCCAGGTCTAAAACGATGGCATCAGCCGGTAGACTTCGCGCCTTTTCGATCATGTTGGGGCGGTTGCCCGGGACGAAGAGCAGTGTTCTGAGCGGCTCCACATTCACCCCCTGTCAAATATTGAGACTAGTATGGTGTTTGCTGATGCTCGTTGTCAAGTATTCTCAAAGCCATAAGCCTGTGCTAGAATTTGAAGGATGAGCACCGATCTGGGCATAACCAAGTGCGGCAGTAGCGAGTTCAGGTGGGGGGAGCGCACCTATATTATGGGGGTGGTCAATGTTACCCCCGATTCCTTCTCCGGCGATGGACTAGGGAGCGACATCGATGCAGCGCTGGCCCAGGCACGGCGCTTCGTCAAAGAAGGGGCTGACATCATCGATGTCGGCGGCGAGTCCACCCGCCCCGATTTCCCCCCTATATCGGTGGAGGAAGAGCTGGGCAGGGTGATCCCGGTAGTGGAAAAGTTGGCAGCGGAGATCGCAGTGCCCATAAGTATCGACACCTACAAATCGGAGGTGGCGAGGCGCGCCCTGGAGGCCGGGGCCAGGATGATCAACGATGTCTGGGGCCTCAGGCGTGACCCTAAGCTCGCTGAAGTCGCCGCCCGATGGGGGGTGCCATTGGTCATCGTGGCCAATCAGCGGGAAACCACCTATGGGGAGATCGTCGCCGAGGTCTTGGCTTTCTTGAGGAGAGGCATTGATCTGGCGCTGGATAGCGGGGTTGCCTGGGAGAATATCATCATCGACCCCGGCATCGGCTTCGGCAAGACCCTGGAGGGAAATCTGGAGCTTATCCGCCGCCTGGGTGAAATCAAGGCGCTGGGCCGGCCGATCCTCCTTGGGACATCGCGTAAATCGATGATCGGGATGGTCTTAAACCTTCCCCCGGACCAGCGTGTGGAGGGGACAGCCGCCACCGTTGCCCTGGGCATCGCCAACGGGGCTGATATGGTGCGGGTGCATGACGTTCTTTTCATGGTGCGCGTCTCGAGGATGGCCGACGCCATCGTCAGAAGGGTAAGATGAAGGTCTACCTAGGTCTGGGCTCTAACGTGGGGGATCGCAAGGCAAATCTGGAAAAAGCGCTCCAACTCCTCGGCGAGCGGCTCCATATCGAACAAGTCTCCTCCCTTTATGAGACCGAGCCTATGGGTTATGTGGAGCAACCCCGCTTTCTCAATGCCGTTTGCTGCGTTGAAACGGACATAGGCCCCTGGCAACTGCTCTCCCTGATAAAGGGGATCGAGGCCGCTCTGGGACGGGTGCCCAGCTTCCCCAATGCCCCTCGCCCCATAGATGTGGACAT
>CAYSLE010000002.1:33278-40393 GCA_964431905.1 uncultured Dehalococcoidales bacterium
CTCTGGGACGGGTGCCCAGCTTCCCCAATGCCCCTCGCCCCATAGATGTGGACATACTCTTCTATGGCGGCCTGGTTGTGGAGACCCCGGAGCTAAATATCCCTCACCCTCGGATCGAGGAGCGGGCCTTTGTCCTCATCCCCCTTTCCCAAATCGACTCGGCGCTGCTCCACCCCATAAGCGGCAAGCGTATTAGCGATCTGGTGGCTGAAGTTCAGGGGAAAGATGGGGTGAAGAAGATCGGTGAACTGGAGTGGCATAAAAGCTAGCGAAATGGACTGAGAGGAAGCTGCCCAGCCCGTATGGCAAAAAGGATGAAAGCATGGAGCTTGCGATAGATACCTCCACAGAGATGGCCAGCATCGCCCTTTCGCGCAGCGGAGAGGTGCAGGCGGAGCTTACCTGGCCCTGCGGTCAAAATCATACTACAGAGTTGATCCCCAACCTGCTCCACCTGCTCCATCAAACCAAGATAGAGCTTAGAGAGATCGGTGCCATCATCGTCGCCAAGGGGCCGGGGAGCTTCAATGGACTCCGGGTTGGGATCGGGACAGCGAAGGGCCTTGCCTTTGCTTTGGGCATCCCTTTGGTAGGTATAGGCACTTTGGAGGTTGAAGCCTTCTCCTACGCCGAAACCGGACTCCCTATCTGCCCAGTGCAGGAGGTGGGACGGGACGAGATCGCCACTGCCCGGTATCAACTGCAAGAGGGCCAGTGGCGAAGGCTAATGGCTGAGCACATCACCACTGTGGCCGAGCTTTGCCCCAAGCTGACCCAGAGGACTCTTTTCTGCGGTCGATTCTCGTTGGACACAGCCCGGCAAATCGAGAGAGAGCTGGGGGAGCAGGCGATAATCAAGAGGGGAGGGCTGAGGAGGGCGGGGTTTCTGGCCCAACTGGGCTGGCGGCGGCTGGAGGCAGGCGACTATGACCACTCCACCACCCTCCAGCCCCTCTACCTACGCCGCCCTGCGATTACAAAACCAAGGGTAGACAAGAAATGAGGATTTGGAAAGAGTTTGACCTGCGGTCGATGAAAGGCTATACTATGTGCTTCGCCTGCGGTCAGGAGAATCCCATAGGGCTGAAGCTCAGCTTTCACAGGGATGGGGAAACGGCAAGGGCAGAATTTACCCCCGGGGAATGCCATCAGGGGTGGCCTGGCATCGTCCACGGTGGCATCATCGAAACCCTTCTCGATGAGGCGATGTGCTATGCCCCTTTCTTTCACGGGATGTATTGCGTCACGGCCAAGATGGAGTTCAGGATCAGGCAACCGGTTATGGTGGGGCAGCGGCTCTTAATCAGCTCCAATATGGTGAGGCAAACGCGGAAACTCGTCGAGGCTGAGGCCGAGATTGTCTTGGAGGATGGCACTCCGGTAGCCGAGGGCAAAGCGACGATGTACGTTGTCAGCCAAGCCGAGAGAAGGATATAGATATGCAGCAGACGCTAGTTTTATTAAAACCAGACGCTGTTCAACGGGGTCTGGTGGGCGAGATCATCTCGCGCCTGGAAGGTCGTGGGCTCAAGATTGTGGCCATGAAGATGCTCTGGATGGATAGAGAGCTGGCTAATCGGCATTATTCCGTCCATAAGGGCAAGCCCTTCTTCGCCGGACTGGTAGAGTTCATCACCTCCGGCCCCATTATCGCCGCCGTCTTTGAGGGGGAGAATGCCGTGGAGGTGGTGAGAGAAGCTATGGGTGAAACCGACCCCGCCCGTGCCCGGCCAGGCACAATTCGAGGAGACCTGGCGCAGGATATCGGGCGCAATCTAATTCACGGCTCCGATTCAGTGGAGACAGCGAAAAAGGAGATAGAACTCTTCTTCTCAAAACATGATATTTTGAACTACTGAGGGTGGAGAATTTCGTTCCGTTGAAATAAATTGCGCTTTTGGGGGCGGTAATTTCCAGGCTATTGAATCCTGACCAGGGGGGTGGCTTTGCTCCACAGCTTTTCCAGTTTGTAATACTCCCGTTGCGGCGCAGCAAAGATATGGACGACGACGTCGCCAAAATCCATCAGTATCCACCCGGAGTCGGTGGTACCCTCACGGCGACGGAGCTTTCTTCCTTCTTTCACTAGCGCTTTGTCGATCTCCTCACATATGGCCTCGAGCTGGCGACCGCTTTCGCCACTGCAAATCACAAAGTAGTCGGCAAAATTGCATACCTTTCGCATATCAAGCATAAGAACATCGGCAGCCTGCTTCTCTGCTGCCGCCTCTACTGCTTTCCTTGCCAACTGCACCGCTTCCAAGCTATTTCCACCTCCTAATCTATATTATATCATGCTTGCGCAATCATTAAGGCAGATTTGAAATTGACAGGATACCACTGCGCTGCTAAGATGGCCTTGCTCTACTTTGAAGCGAGGAGGCGACAAAGTGATTTGGCAGGAATACTCCAACAGGCTTAGAGAAGTGCTAGGGCTGGAGGGAAACCCCATCGCAGTTAGCTATTCCATGGTCCCAGCCTCTGGAGGAGAGCCAGGGAAACACGCTGTATGCCAGGCTCTGCTCCATGTCAGAGATGGTGCTGTCATCAGTTTGAGCAAGGAAAACTCTGGATGCCCCGGCGGATCGTGGCATCTGGGCCTTACTCCCAGGCCTTCCGGGGCGGGGGATAAACTTCTAAAGAAGTTCCTTGTCGAAGGCGAGAAATTGTTCTGCTCCATCGCCACGATGCACCGGACTATGACATTGGGCACACCCCCACCCCTGGGGCTGGCAGAATATGTGGTTTTCTCCCCTCTAGAGAAGGCGGAGATAATGCCCGATCTGGTAGTGTTTTTATGCAATCCAGAGCAAGCATGCCGCCTGGTTACCCTGGCCACTTATCCCGATGGCCTCCCTCCCAAGACGGAGATGGTAGGCTCGACATGCCACATGGTCATCGCCTACCCTCTAGTATCGGGTGAGCTCAATGTCAGCCTCATGGACTATACCTCTCGAAAATACCAAGACTACAAAGCCGATGAGCTCTTTGTCACCATCCCCTATCATAAGCTGCCGGGGCTAATGGGCAGCATTGACCGTTGCAGCGCTGGCACTGCTGAGGTGAAGTTCCCAGCCGGATTTGAAGAGATAGCCGGCCGGCGAAGGCAAGCTTCCAGAAAAAGTGCGTAATCCGGCTAACTATGGATAGCGGTCTGAATCTTCGGAAAGGCAAGAAAGCCCAGCGACCGACCTTTATTGAAGAGAAGGGGCTGGCGGCAAAGGGCTACCGCTTCATCGCCGGCATCGATGAAGTGGGGCGGGGCCCTCTGGCGGGGCCGGTGGTAGCCGCTGCTGTAATACTGCCCCCTGAGTTGGATGCCCTTTGGCTCCCCTTAGTTCGCGATAGCAAACAACTGACCCCGGAGCAGCGGGAGCTCCTCTTCCCCCTCATCGAGGAGTGCGCTGTATCCACCGGTGTTAGCCAGGTGCCCCCTGAGGTAATCGACGCTGACGGCATCATGAAGGCAACGAAGATGGCGATGTGCTCTGCGGTGAAGCTTCTCCACCCCTCCCCCGATTTTCTCCTCATCGACTGCCTGACCTTGTCTGATCTCTCACTACCGCAGAAGGGCATTGTTAAGGGGGACAGCCGCTGCCTTTCCATCGCCTGCGCCTCCATCATCGCCAAGGTGACCAGAGACCGCCTCATGGTGGAACTAGATGAACTATATCCTGAATATGGATTCACCAGGCATAAGGGCTACGCCACCAGAGAGCATCTTTCCAATCTGAGGCGCTTCGGGGCCTGCCCTATCCATAGAAAGTGCTTCACCCCGGTAACGCTGGCTCAGCGTAACAGGGCGACATAGCTATTTAGCGGCACGCCAAGGGAATCGGCCACCGGCTGGCATTTGGCCTTGAGACAATGGAGAACCCTTCCATCGCTGGGGAGTTCCGATAGCGTCTCATAATAGCCCATGCCCTTGGCCAGTATCAGGTCGGCGGCTTCAAACTCTTGCTTGAACTCAGCCGAGGCCAGGGATAGCAGCACCCCAGGGGTGGCGGTGCCGGTGGTCAGTATATCCAGCTCCTTTTCCACCCCAGCCCTCTTCAGATCATCAACGGTGACATCGTCCTGCACCGGGGACTCCTTGACTACGTATATGACCCAGGCAAACCTCTCCAGCCATCTTACCAGGGGCAGATCGAAGAATACCTCACCGGCATTGTCGGCTAGGAAGAGGACTTTGTTTGCCTTTTCCAGCTTCTTTTCAAACTTCGCCGAGTCGTCAACCACAAACTTCACCTGCTCTCGCAAGTCCTCTTTGATAGCGTCCATGTCTCTAAAGAAGTCTATGGCATTTCCCAGAACGGAGAGCGCCACCAGGCCCCTGAAATCCTGGGGATAGCTGGAGCTTATCTGGCTGATTAGCTCTCTTGAGATCCTTATCTCCTCGTCTTTCATGCCTCGATAAGGATCGGGGTTCTTGGTTATCTCCTTTACCACCTGGTGGATCTTGGTGGCAATGTAGATGGTGGTTACATCGTAGGAGAAATTCTCATCGACAATTTTCAGGCCTTCCACTATCGCCTCCGCCCTCACCCCCATATCGCTGGTGGCCAGTCCTGCCGCCTGCTTGACCAAGCGGCGTAGACATGGCTTGCAATCGCTGGCAGCTTTCATCCATTTCTATTATACAGCCTATGCCAACTATACGAAAAGCATGGTTTGTGTCTCGCGTAACTGCCATAGCCTCTCAAAAGATACCTGAAAAGGTCTCACATGCCCTACTCTTGCTAGTCTCTAACGGAATCCTTTAGAATCAATTAGAACTTCACTGAGAGAGTAGAAAGGAAATCCAAACGGGAGGGTAAAGTGGGTTACTACATTCTTGACGAGAGCCAACTGCAACAAGGGTTTGGCCTGTGTATCAATAAAAGCATTCGGCTGCTCAATGATGCCCAACTTTTGCTCGAAAACGGAGGAGACCCTCTGCATGCTCTTGGCTTATACTCCTTCGCGCTAGAGGAATACGGCAAGGCGCTGCTACTTCGAGACAGTCGGCTAGTAAAAGACAGGAGATACGTGCCTAAAAGGATATTTGGACGAGGCGAAAAGTCGAGAAAGGCGCATGAAGAGAAATTTAGCAAAGCCCTACAGGATTTGCCTGACAGTTGTGTGAAGATTCCCTTAACTTTATATGTTCAGCTAAAGCATAATGTATCAGAAAAGAGCCAGACATTTAGATTCTCATACAAAAATCAAACGACGAGTGTGTCAGTCCCAGGACATACAACTGGCCTATTCGAGGACATATCTGGCTTAGACCTCATCGTGGACTTTGTTGCGAGACAGGTGTGCTTCTACATGGACTGGGATGACGAGGGCAAGAGCTGGACACCACCGATAATCCCCTATCCTGGCAAATTACACGCTGGCAAATTAAGAGACGCGGTATCCGATTTCAAGGCTCACCTTACGGGTCTGAAGAATGCCATGTGAAACTGCCAACCGTGAACGGACAGCCCTGCATTGCACAAGATAGGAAAAACTTGCTCTGGGGCAGCTCAGTCACTATACTGGAGCCGATATGAAACGAAAGGAGATCGGTGCCCTGGGGGAAAGGATAGCGGCAGAGCATCTAACCGGGCTGGGGTATGTGATTCGAGAGCGGAATTTCCGTTCGCGGGAGGGGGAGATCGATATTATCGCTCAAAAGGACGATTTCCTCGTTTTTGTCGAAGTGCGAACCAGAAGGAGCCACTCCTTCGGCACGCCGGAGGAATCGGTGAATGCGGAAAAGAAGGAGAGGCTTATTGCGCTGGCCCAAGCTTATATGCAGAGCCGCGATGACCTGCCGCTCTCGTGGCGCATCGATGTGGTGGCGGTAGAGCTTGGGCCAAAGGGCGAACTCTATCGGGTAGAGCTGATTGAGAATGCTGTTGAGTGATGGCTCACATTTACCGATTTGCGATGATATGCTAAAATACAGGATGGCCGAGGGGATGTTATGCCTGTCTATGAATATCGCTGTAACAACTGCCAGCGCAAGGTCGCTATCTACTTGCGGAGCTTCTCGGCATCCCCGAAATGCCCCCGCTGCGGCGGCGAGGACCTGGCCCGCCTTTTTTCCACCTTTAGCGTCCGCGGGACCTATAAAGATATATATGAGGACATCCTCTCCGACCGCCACTTGACCGAGGGGCTGATGCGCAGTGACCCCAAGGCCCTGGCGGAGTGGAATCGAAGGATGACTCGGGGAATGGAGGACCAGACCACCACTCCCGAATATGAAGAGATGCTGGACCGGATGGATCACGGAGAGATGCCTCAAATGCCAGTGGGTGGAATGCCTGAGGAGGATTCGGAGTGAGGTGAGGGTCATGCCCATCTATGAGTTTCGCTGTGATGGTTGTAGGAAGAAGCTAAGCCTTTTTGTAAAGAGCATCGCCGGCCCTCTCTCCCCGGAGTGCCCCCACTGCGGCAGCAAGGAACTTTCCCGGACGATCTCCCATTTTGCCTATCATAAATCCCATCAGACATGGCTGGAGCAGGCAGGACCTTCTCAAGCCATGGGAGGCCCGGACTACTACAAAGACCCACGCAACATCGGCCGCTGGGCGGAAGACAGGCTCAAGGGATTAGGGATGGATATGCGCAGCGAAGAGTATTGGAACACCTTCTCCGAAGTGCGGGAGATGATCGATGCGGCAAGGGAGGGCGAGATGCCGGAGCCTATAAAGGACTTATGATGCTACGCCTCGTCGATGCCAACCTAAACCGCATCGGCGAGGGGCTAAGGCTCCTCGAAGATGTTGCCCGCTTCATCCTCAATGACCCCCGCATAAGCGCTGAGCTTAAATCCCTGCGCCACGAGCTCGCAGCAGAAGATGCCTCTTTTCAAAAAGCCCTCCTCGAGGCCCGAGATTCAGCCCGGGATGTGGCCGCCTTCGCCGAAGAGGTGACCCACCGCCAGGACCTTCAGGCTGTCATCATCGCCAATTCCAAGCGGGTAGAGGAATCGCTGAGGGTGGTGGAGGAGGTTGCCAAACTTCCCCAAATCGCTCTGGATTCATCGAGGTTTAAGACGGCCAGGTTCCACCTCTATCAGATAGAGAAGAAAATGGTGGCCAAAATCCTGCGCCAGGACAAAAGGCTCTCCGGGCTATACG
>CAYSLE010000003.1:0-17193 GCA_964431905.1 uncultured Dehalococcoidales bacterium
TGTCACCCGGGGTCGACCCCCACACCCATACCTATCTAACCACCGGCGCTGTGGCCAGCAAATTCGGCTTCCCCATGGCTCAGGGGGAGGAGGCTATAGCAAAGGCAATGTCATCCTCTCATCTTGAACTGAAAGGGCTCCATTTCCATATTGGCTCTCAGATCTTCGAGCTTTCGCCCTATCAGCAGGCAATAGAGATGGTACTGGGTTTTGCCGCTGAAATGAAGCGCAGGCATGGCTTTAGCCTGGAAGAATTCAGCCCCGGGGGTGGCCTGGCCATCGCCTACAGCGAGGACTCGACGGCCCCCACAGTAGCCCAGTTTGCCCAGGTCATCACGTCCAGCGTTAACCTTGAGAGTGATAAGCTCGGTCTTGAACCGCCGCTGCTGATCGTGGAGCCGGGGAGGTCGATCATAGGCCAGGCGGGGGTCGCCCTTTACACTGTCGGGGCGATAAAAGAAGTCCCTGGCCTGCGCACGTATGTCTCGGTAGATGGGGGCATGGCCGACAACATCCGTCCCGCCCTCTACAACGCCAGATATGAGGCAGTGGTGGCCAACAAAGTGAAGGCAGATGCCTTGGAGCGAGTTACCATCGCCGGCAAGTTCTGTGAATCGGGGGACGTGCTCATTGAGGATATCCACCTGCCTGAAGTTGAGCCCGGCGACATCATCGCTGTCCCCTGCTGCGGTGCCTACTCGCCGGCCATGGCCTCAAACTACAACGCTTCACTGAAGCCGGCCATGGTTCTGGTCAAGGAGGGGAGGGCTCGCCTTATCCGGCGCCGCGAGAGCTATGATGATCTGATGGATTGCGATATAGGATGAAAAGATGTGGCAGGTAGTGGGACATGAAAAAGCTGTTGGCTTGTTGGCTAACAGCTTGAAAAACCGTAAACTGGCCCATGCCTATCTCTTAATCGGGCCACCTCACGTGGGCAAGATGACCCTGGCCCTGGAGCTGGCTAAAGCCCTGAATTGCGATGATGATGGAAGGCCATGTGGCCGGTGTTCTCAGTGCCGAAGGATCATAGAAGGGAAACATGCCGACGTCCAGGTGCTCGGACTCGATGGCAGGGCCGAGATCGGCATTGACCACATCAGGGAACTGCAACATGCGGCCAGCCTCAGACCCTTTGAGGGGAGACATCGCGTTTTCATAATCGATGGCGCTGAGCACCTCTCCCACGAGGCGGCAAACTGCTTGTTGAAGGTCTTGGAGGAGCCGCCGCCTCAAGTTCAGCTACTCCTGCTGGCGGTGAATGAAAGGCTGCTTTTGCCCACGGTGCTCTCCCGGTGCCAGAAGTTGACGCTGATGCCGCTCCCGGAGCTCTGTGTAGAGCAAGCGCTCATCGAGCGCTGGGGGGCCAGCCAGGAGCAGGCTAAGGTTCTGGCACGGCTCTCCTCAGGCTGCCTTGGCTGGGCGGTGGCTGCGCTTAAGGATGAGCACATCCTAAGCCAGCGGGTGGAGCGCCTCGGTGTGCTCATCCGCCTTGCCTGCGGTGGCAGGGAGGAGCACTTCACTTATGCTGCCCAGCTGGCAAGCCAGTTCAGCAGAGACCGGAAAGCGGTGCGGGAGGTGCTCTCACTGTGGATTAGTTGGTGGCGCGATCTGCTGTTGGTCCAAGGAGGATGTGGCCCTGGCATCGCCAATGTGGATCAGGAGGCTGCCCTTTATCGTGAGGCACAGGCTTATAGCTTGAGGGAGATCAAGCAATTCATACAGAGCCTTGAGCACGCTATGGAGCAATTGGACCAAAATGCTAACCCGCGTCTTGCGCTCGAGGTTCTCATGCTCAGCATGCCAAAAAGGAAAGGGACATGGCCGGAGTAGTGGGCATTAGATTCAAGCGAGCGGGCAAGATATATTACTTCGACCCGGCGGGCATTGAGCTAAATGTTGGCGACTGGGTTGTGGTAGAGACCGGGCGTGGTCTGGAGCTGGGCAGGGTGGTCATCGCCCCCAAGCAGGTGCTCTCCAGCGAGATAACAGAGCCCCTGAAGCCAGTACTGCGCAAGGCCAGTGAAGAGGACTTAAGGCAGAAGGAGGAATTCAGAGCCAAGGAGAAGGAGGCACTGAAACAGTGCCAGGAGATGATCTCCCGGCTCAACCTGCCCATGAAACTGCTGGCGGCGGAGTATAACCTCGATGGCACTCGCATCACCTTCTTCTTCAGCGCCGAGGGCCGGGTGGACTTCCGCGAGCTGCTCAAGGAGCTCACCGCTGCCCTCAGAAGCCGCATCGAGCTGCGCCAGGTGGGGCCCCGAGATGAAGCAAAGCTGTATGGCGGGATCGGCAGGTGCGGTCGCCTGTTATGCTGCACCACCTACCTATCTGAGTTCTCCCCAGTCTCGGTGAGAATGGCCAAGGATCAAGACCTGCCGCTTAACCCCATGAAAATCTCCGGGGTCTGTGGCCGGCTGCTCTGCTGTCTGAGCCATGAGTGTGAGCAATACCGCACCATGAAACAGCAGCTACCCCCCATCGGTCAGACGGTGACCACCCCAATGGGGGTCGCCACTGTAATCGGGGGGAATCCGCTGAAGGAGACGGTGGTGGTGCAGTTGGAGAGCCAGGCCACGGTGGAGCTCCCGGTTAGAGATGTGAAGAGCGTGAACACAGGGACAAAACCCTCTCAGAAAAAGGCGGGAGCCTAGTCTTTTTCCGTTCTCTGCCACAAGGGGAGGAACTTCAGCCATTCGTCGTGCCGCTGAATATAGTGATAGGGGATATAGTAGCCGTCAACATGGGGCGCAAAGGGCTTGCCGACGAGCCTCATTCCCGCCTCCTCCGGGGTGTGTCCCGCCTTGCGATTGTTGCACGGGATGCAGGCGCTGACCACATTCTCCCAGATGTGCCTGCCCCCTTTGTGGCGAGGGATGACATGATCCAAGGTGAGTTCCCGGGTCTGGCGTCCACAGTACTGACAGGCATATTTGTCTCGCTGAAACACCTCATAGCGGGTTAGCTTCTTCTCCGGGCGGGGGCGCTTCACGAGGTAGACGAGGCGGATCACCGATGGTATGGGGAGGGCGTGATTCGTGGTGTGGATCACCCCAGCGCCATTCTCCAGCGCTTCAGCCTTACCCCGAAGGAGCAAGACCACCGCCCGCCGGGCACGGGAGACGTTGAGCGGCTCGTAGTTCTGGTTCAGAACCAGGACCGGGGAGTTCACCATCTAGCGTTTCATCCGCCCCCGCTGGGCTTGTTGTTTCGCTCTCTCTGAAGCGGTGAGGTCAGAGCGGTAGTCAGGGGCCATGATATTCACAACCGAGACTAACCTTGGATCCGCCAGCCGCGAGGCTATTCTGGTCTCCATATCCTCCAAGGGGAGGCAGGTAGTAATCACTGTGGGCAACCGATCGTTATACCGATGGCTGATCAACTGGTAGAGTTTCTCCTGAGCCCAGGGCGTGCTTGCCTGCTCCCCGAAATCGTCGAGAATCAAGAGTGGCGCCTGCTTCACCCTCTCGAAGAGTTCATCATAGGTTACCTTGCTTTCGGGGCTGAAGGTGGAGCGCAGGTGGTCGAGGAAGTCGGGGACGAACAAAAAAATGACCGGCTTGCCCTTTTGCAGTTGATAGTTGCCGATGGCGGCGGCGAGGTGGGTTTTTCCACAGCCGTTGAGACCAAGAAATACCATCCAGTCCTTTGGTGCCTCGGCAAATCTGCGTGCCTCATTAAAGGCCCACTCCAAATTTTTCTGCTCTTGGAGGGGGAGATTGGTTCTCTTTTCAAAACTTTCGAAGGTCATATTGCGCAGCAGTTCGAGTTTGAGGTCGCCGCTGTCCCGCCTCAGGCGCGACAGGCGCTCTTCCTCGGACTCCCCCGGATTGCAGCGGCAGGGGATCACCTGGGTGAAATCAGGTTGCCCCGAAGGCAGCGATGGGTGGACAAACCCAGCCCCCTTGCATATCGGACACCCTCCAGTTTCGGATAACTCCTCGCTCGTCTCAACGCTTGACCACGTGTCCGTATCTGCCTTTGATATATTTGTCCCTATCTTCTTTAGAATCTCTCCCAGGCTCTCCATGTTCCTTGCCCTCGGCAGCCCAGCGCTCTAGTATTCTTGAGACGTATCGCCAGCTTCGCTTATTTCGGCTCACCGCCTCCCGGAAGGCTTCCTCGACCCAGGAGGCGGGGTAGAGCTTCTCCGCCTCCTTTAGCTCCTCCGCTATCATCGGGGTCAGCATGCCGATATTCTCCTCATAGAGGGTGAAGATATTGGGCCGCTCCTTCGCTTCCAGGCATGGCTCCCTCCTGGGCAATGCCCCCAGGTCAAGCTCCCGCCTCTCTATCTTGGCTACTGCTTCTCTATCAGCCTCGGTGTTTGAGAAGTAGAGGTCTTCGCTTCTCTCCCCGCGATCCAGGGCGAGATGGAGCAGGGTGCCACGGGATACCGCTTGTGCTAGGCTCCGTCGAAGCACCTGACCATCGCCGAGCCCAGCCATCAGTGTCTTATCGCCCAGAAGCTCTCCATAGGTGACAAATCTGGGATAGCCCTTCTTCCGGTAGAGGGCCCAGAATATGTGAAGCGTTACCTTCAACTCAGCGATGTCATCGATCTGAGGCAGGAGTTGGCTGAAGAAAAGGTTGGGCACAGGGGTGAAGCGCATTCTTCGGGGGAAACCGCTAAAGGAGCTCATGCCACTCGCTCCAGGCTCTCGAATTTGGCCGTCCTCTCCCGAAAGCGCAGGTTGATTGTTCCCACCGGACCATTACGGTGCTTGGCGATTATGACCTCGGCGATGCCCTTGGGATACTCGTTATCCGCCTTGTCCGGATGCTCCTTGAGCCACTGCTCCTTGGTGTAGTAAATATCATCGCGATAGATGAAAATAACGACATCGGCATCCTGCTCGATGGAGCCGCTCTCCCTGAGATCAGAGAGCTGTGGGCGGTGGGAGGCTCTCCACTCTGAAGCCCGGCTCAGCTGAGAGACAGCGATCACCGGCACATTCAGCTCCCTGGCGATCTCCTTGAGGGAGCGTGAGATCTCACTGATCTCCTGGACTCGACCCTCGCGGCCATCAGCCCGCATCAATTGCAGGTAATCAACGATGATGAGGTCGATCCCCCGCTCGAAGTGAAGCCGTCTGACCTTGGACCTCATCTCCACCACCCGGAGAATGGGCGAGTCATCGATAAAGATGGGGGCCTCGGAAAGGACCCCCGTGGCCTCCATAATCCTTCGCTCCTCAGCTTCCGTCTGATGGCCCAGGCGTAACCTCTTGGTGTCAACACCTGACTCGCTGGCCAGGACCCGCTGCACCAGCGACCCCCGGGCCATCTCCAGGCTGAAGATGGCGACATGTGCCCCCTGATCCACCGCAGCGTTCCTGGCGATGCCCAGGGCGAGGCTGGTCTTACCCAGGCTTGGCCTAGCGGCAAGCACGACCATGTCCGAGCGCTGGAGCCCGCCCAGGATTTCGTCCAGGGCGGGAAAGCCGGTGTATACCACCTCGCCCTCGAAGGGACGAAACTCACTCTCTTCGAAGTATTGGTCCAGGACCTCACGAATAGGGACGAAGTCTCTGGAGCGGCGGCCATGGCGCAATCGGAAGAGGATATCCTCGGCTCTGCCCAGAGCGGCATCGACATCTGGCCCCGCCTCGTAGCCTATGGCCTTGATCTGCTCCCCGGCGCGGATCAGGCGTCGCATCACCGACATGCGGTGCACGATCTGGGCGTAGGGCTCGATATGCACCGATGTCGGCACGATGGAGACGAGGTGGCTGAGGTAGGCAGGGCCTCCCACCGCCTCCAGCTTTTGCTGCCGCTCAAGCTCATGGGCTACGGTGAGCTGATCTATGACCTCGCTTCGCTCGTATAGGGAGAAGCAGGCTTCATAGAGCCACTGATTCTTCTCTCGATAGAAGTCCTCGGGGCTGAGATAGGTGGCGATCTTAAAGATGGCATCGCCATCGATAAGGAGAGAGCCGATGACTGCCTCTTCAGCATCGATATCGTGGGGCGGCAGCTTTTCCGCTTGCATAGCTAGCCCTTTTCCTCCTCAACAACAACCTTTATCTTGGGCACCAACTCCGGGGATAGGCGTATTGCCACCTCATATTCACCCAACTGGTGAATGGGCTCCTCCAGTTCGATCCTCTTCTTATCGATGTCGTGCCCCGTCACCCGGTGGAGCTCAGCGGCGATGTCGCCGCTGGTGATGGCGCCATAGAGGCGATTCTGGGCTCCAACTTTAGCTTTGATATTGACCTCTACTCCGTCTATGCGCTGAGCCAGGCTTGTCAGCTCAGCGTCGGCGAGGCGCTGCCGGCGCGCTTGGGCCTGACGCTGCTCCTCAACACGTTTCAATACAGAGGGTGAGGCGAACTGAGCCAGCCCCCGGGGGAGGAGGAAGTTCCTGCCGTAGCCCTCGGCCACCTCCTTAACCTCCCCCGCCTTCCCCAATCGAGAAACATCCTGAAGTAAGATGACCTTCATTTTTTGAACACTCCGGTTCTTGTTTTGTCCTTGCTACACTGCCCTTTGAATGGGCACACGGTATGGAGAAGTCTTTCTTGCGTAATTATAACTCACCAAATCGGAAAGGGAAAGGGTTATACCGGTCTAGCTCAATGCTTGCTCCAACCCTTTTCGCCAGGCCCGGTCTATTTGGCTTAGAGGGAGGTCGATGAATCCTTCAATGATGAAGCGCTGGTCTGCCACCGCCCCCAGAGGCTTGAGGGGAGCGCCGTATCTTCGCGCCAGCCCTTCCAGCTTTTCCGCATCGGTCGGCTTTACCGAGAGCACAATCCGAGATGGGGCTTCGCCGAAAAGGGCGGCATCTACCCTGGCCTGCGCTTTGGGGAGCGACCCCTTGAAGCCGATGCCGCCGATGATGGAGCACTCGGCGAGGGCGACAGCCAGCCCCCCCTCGGAGCAGTCGTGGGCCGACTGGATAAGGCCCTCCCGTATTGCGCTAAGGCAGCATCGTTGCACCCGTTTCTCCAGCGCCAGGTCGATTTTGGGCCTGCCGGCCACGATGCCCTTAATGGCCTCTAGATAATCGCTGCCGGCGAGGGCGGAGGCGTCCGCAATCTGGTCGCCGAGCAAGAATACCAGATCGCCCTTTTCCTTGAACCCCGGGGTGCACCTCTGGTCTAAGTCCTCAACGAGCCCCAGCATGCCCACTACCGGCGTTGGGTACACCGCCTCGCCCCGGGTCTCGTTGTAGAGGCTGACATTGCCGCTCACCACCGGTGTGGCCAGCACCCGGCACGCCCGGGCCATCCCCCTGATGCACTCCTTCAGCTGGTAATAGATCTCCGGCCGCTCTGGATTGCCCATATTGAGGCAGTCGGTGATGGCGATAGGCTCGGCCCCGGCGCAGGCCACATTTCTGGCGGCTTCAGCCACGGCCATGGCGCTGCCGGCGTAGGGGTCGAGGTAACAGTAGTGACCGTTGCCGTCGGCGGCCAGGGCAATGCCCTTCTTGGTGTCCTTGACCCGGAGCACCGCAGCATCGTCGCCGGGGGGGATCACGGTGTTTGTCTGCACCTGATGGTCGTATTGACGGTAGACCCACTCCTTGCTGGCGATGTTGGGCGAGGCCAGCAGCCGGAGAAGAATAGCGTTGGCCTCATCCCTGGCGATGTCGGGCACAGACTGGAGGTCGAAATGCTGAAGGCGGCGGAGCCAGGCCGGTTTTCTGACTTTGAGCCGATACATGGGGGGATCGGTGAGCAGTGCCACCGGGGCCTGGGCAACCACGCTATTGCCCTCTTTTATGCGGGCGATGCCGTCTGAGGTGACCTGGCCGATAATGTCGGAGCGAAGCTCCCATTTGTCGAAGATGGCTTTGACATCTTTCTCAAATCCTCTCCTCACGATCACCAGCATCCGCTCCTGGGACTCGGAGAGCATCACCTCGTAGGGGTTCATCCCCTCCTCGCGGCGGGGCACCTTGGATACGTCTATCTCCAGGCCTCCCCCTCCTCGCGATGCGCTCTCCACGGTGGCGCTGGTGAGGCCGGCTGCCCCCAGGTCCTGCATCCCCACTATGCCCTCGCTGTCCACCAGCTCGAGGCAGGCCTCGATGAGCAGCTTCTCCAGGAAGGGATTCCCCACCTGAACCGTTGACCTCAGCTCCCGCTCCTCCTCGAAGGTGCGCGATGCCAGCCCCGATGCCCCATGAAGCCCATCGCGGCCGGTGTCAGCGCCCACCAGCATCAGCAGGTTTCCCGCGCCGTGAGCCCTGGCCCGGACCAGCCTTCTGCTCTCGGCCAGGCCAACGCACATGCAGTTGACCAGGGGATTGTCCGAGTAGCACTTGGCGAAGGAGACCTCGCCGCCGACATCGGGGATGCCCAGGCAGTTGCCATAGCTGGCGATACCGCCGATGACGCCGTTTAGTAGGTAGCGATTCCTGGGCTGTGAAAGCGGGCCGAAGCGGAGGGAGTTGAGCAGGGCGATGGGCCGTGCCCCCATGGTGAATATGTCGCGGACGATGCCGCCGACGCCGGTGGCCGCTCCCTGATAGGGCTCGATGGCCGAGGGATGGTTGTGCGACTCTATCTTCATCACGATGCACAGGCCATCGCCGATGTCCACTGCGCCGGCGTTCTCCTCGCCGATGGGGATGAGCACCCGCCTGCCTTTGGTGGGGAAGCGCCTGAGGAGGAGTTTGGAGTGCTTATAGCCGCAGTGCTCGCTCCATAGCGAGCCGAAGAGCCCGATCTCCACCAGATTCGGCTCCCGGCCTAATCGCTGGACGATCTTTTCGTACTCTTCCTGGCTCAGCGCCACTTCATCGAGGACTTGTTTGGGTATGGGCATGATTCTTCCTGATTACCAGCCTATCCATTTTAGGATCAGGGTAGTGAGAATGGTAATTATGATAGCTGTTATCACAGCGATAACAACGGTTTTGATGTTACTTTTTATTGGGTACCACAATTCACGGTAAAACCAAGAACGGTTTAGAAATCGTCCATATTCTAATCCTTTTGGAATAGTAGGCAGCAACGCACATTCACTCTCCCAAGCAGTGCCCCGCCAGACAATCCGCATCATTTTCCTTTGCTCTAAATTATCCACCGCAGCCAAAATATCGCTTGCGACAACACCGTGGAATTCAAAAGTAGAATCCCCACGTTCCCAGTGGTCGCGAAAAACGGGTGCTTCTTCACGAGATATAATACCAGCACTTGCTGCCAGACCCCGAGCATTAAAACCCAAACCAGGCTCAGAAAGCTCTCCCGGATATTGATCAAAGCTCACTACGAGGGCTTTTAACATCCGCTCGGGATACTCGCTCGGTTTCATCTTCTATTTCCTAATGCTAGCCAAATCGCCACACTAGGTAAGCAAGCAGCATGACTAGCAGCACTGCTAGGATGACGTAGATTCTGGAGCGGACGTGTCTCTTGAGCGTGTCCCATGCTTTGCGATGCCAGGGACGCAGTAGCCACTCAGCGTGGTGAATGCCCTCTTCCGTTAGTTGAATCTCGTCAAAATGGTACACCCGGCGTGCCGGGCGGGGAGACAGCACCTTTATCCAGCCCTGCTCTCTCATTCGATTTATAGCAGCCAAAGCATCCTCGGAAGCAATGCCCGATTTGTTTATCAATTCATTTGCAAACAGGCCATACTCTTTCACTACTGAATTTTGTTGATGCTCTTGGTAGAATATCTTCAATAGATATTCGGGATACTCGCTCGGTTTCATCTTCTATTTCCCAGTCCTAAGTATCGACTCAAAGAGCAGCCGGCCGTCCTCCCCGCCCAGAAGCGCCTCACAGGCGCGCTCGGGGTGGGGCATCATCCCTAGCACATTGCCCTCTTTATTAACAATCCCTGCAATGTTATGCAAAGAGCCGTTGGGGTTGGCCTCATCGGTTATCTCGCCTTTAGCATTACAGTAGTGGAAGGCGATCCGGTTACTTTTCTCCAGCTCTGCCAGCGTCGTTTCGTCGGCGTAGTAGCTCCCCTCATAGTGCGAGATGGGGATGCGCACCGCCTGCCCTCTTTGGAACCTTTGGGTAAAGGGTAAAGAAGAGTTTTCAACTCGCAAGTGAACCCACTGGCATCTATACTGAAGGTGGTTGTTTCTTATCAGGGCCCCGGGCAAAAGCCCGGCCTCGCATAGAATCTGAAAACCGTTGCAGATGCCCAATACTAGCCCTCCATTGGCTGAGAAGCGCTCGACGGCGGTCATCACCGGCGAGAAGCGGGCGATGGCCCCGG
Organism: uncultured Dehalococcoidales bacterium; assembly: GCA_964431905.1. GTDB lineage: Bacteria > Chloroflexota > Dehalococcoidia > E44-bin15 > E44-bin15 > CAYSLE01. The sequence goes on from CAYSLE010000003.1 coordinate 10,195, forward strand.
GTCGGAGGTAGTCGCCATAGGAGAAGCCGCCGGGGAGGATGACCAGGTCATAGCCGGAGAGGTCGGTGTTCTTGTGCCAGATGTAATCAACCTCCTGGCCCAAGATGCGGTCGAGCACGTAGTAGCAATCGACATCGCTCCAGGTGCCGGGGAAGACCACCACCCCTTTTTTGGATTTTTTCGCCCTTGGCCCGGGATTCATAAAAAACCTTCTTCCCGAAAGCAATCTATAGATTATTGAATATACCTCGCCCTAGAGCGAAAAAACAAAAAACCGCACCGGAAAAATGCGGTGCGGAATGATAGACAAAGTCATGGCTGTAGAAGGATTCCTACTTCAATTTCTAGCCAGCGAGCAGTTCAGAAACCACGTCGCTGACCTCACGCCCATCGGCCTTACCCTTATGCTGGGGCATAAGCCGGGACATCACCTTTCCTTTATCGCCGGGGCCTCGTGCTCCTACCTGCTCCATCACCTGACGAGCCGCAACCGCGATCTCGTCGCGGCTCATCTGTTTCGGTAAGTATTCAAGGACAATGGCTAGTTCCGCCTCCTCCTTAGCAACTAGATCCTGGCGCTTTCCCTTAGCAAATTCGGTGATGCTCTCTCGGTGCTGCTTAACCTTTTTGGTCAGGACATCGGTCACGCCAGCATCGTCTAGCGGGGCGTTCTTGGCGATCTCGGCATTCTTTATCCCGGCGATGATCATGCGGATCACCGATCGTCTGGTCTTGTCGCCCGTTTTTAGCGCCGTTCTTAAATCGGCTGTCAGCCTTTCCTGGAGCGTCATCGCTACCTCACTACTGGAGTCGCCTTTTATCTATTTCGGGAGCTTTTTCGTCGCTTAGAGGCCTCTTTCTTCTTGCGGGTGATGCTGGGTTTCTCATAATGTTCCCTTCGTCGAATCTCGGCGAGAATGCCGTCCTGCTGCACCTTCCGATTGAATCGCCTCAGGAGACTCTCGAAGCTCTCCCTTTCCTCAAGCTTTACCTCAGCCACATGATCGCCTCCTTTCACGCCCCTAGGGGCACCGCACAGTTTGTTTATTTTAGCCAGTTAGAGGTGATATGTCAAGGGAGCGGGGACAATAATCGTTCCCTCCTCAGGGTCGCCGATTATCTCTACCTCGTCTTTAGTATAAGCATAAGCGGTATAAGCAGCAAGAAGGGCATCGCATAGGTCATGGTCAAATCTAGGCAATTGGGGAGTGAGGCGAGGCATGAGCTGGGCCAGGCGCTCTCTAAGGAAAGCGATGCCCTCAGCTGTCGTTTTAGCCGGGATGGGCCTGCCGAAGAGCGCCACCTTGGCGGCATAGGGATAGGCCTCGATAACCTGGTATCCCCTGCTGACTATTTCTACCTTGAGGCCGATGGCCCGATAGACCATGTCTTTTACAATCGACCTCTTTGTGGTGTAGTAGCTAGGGATGCCGCGGCGGGAGAGCTCCCTTTCACAGATCCTCCCCTTCAACGGCGACACAGGTCGGCAGGAGCAGCCCTCCTCCAGGCAGCAGAGGCCTCGGAGCAGGCTGAGGGGGGCATCGATGGCAACCAGACGGGGGCGCTCTCGCTCTATGGCCTCGATGATCTCGGCATCGCGGCAAAGGAAGTCGAACCAGGCGAGTTCCAGTTGCTCATCAAGGCTGACGCAGGCGGTGGGCCTTGATGACGAGGATGTAAGGTCGATACCGATATATGAGGCTCTCTCCATTGGCTAGTGGGATGTGGAGGGGCTGACCCCGGCTCGTTTAAGTATCTCCCTGGCCACTACCACGCCTGAGGCTGATGCCTGGACCAGGCCCCGGGTAACCCCGGCACCATCGCCGGCGGCGAACAGGTTCTGGATCTCGCTCTCCAGGCTCTGGCTCAGGGCCAGCCGCGAGGAGTAGAATTTAACCTCGACGCCGTAGAGGAGAGTGTGGCGTGATGCCACGCCGGGGGCGAGCTTATCCATAGCTTCCAGCATCTCGATGATACCCTTCAGGTAGCGATAGGGCAGGACGAAACTCAGGTCGCCGGGGGTGGCCGCCCGCAGCGTGGGATGGACAATGCCTCTTTCCAGGCGCTCCTTGGTCGAGCGCCGCCCCTCCATCAGGTCGCCGAAGCGCTGTACAATAACCCCCCCGCTGAGGATGTTAGCCAGGCGGGCCAGGTATCGACCGTAGGCAATAGGGTCGCGAAAGGGCTCGGTGAAGGTGGTGCTCACCAGAAGGGCGAAGTTGGTGTTATCGGTCCTACGGTCAGTGTAGCTATGCCCATTCACCGTGGTCACCGGGTCGCTGCCTCCGGTGGACTCCATGGTTACTTCCCCTGCCGGGCACATGCAAAAGGTCCTGATCCTATCATCGAAGGATTTGGAGTAATATTCCAGCTTGGACTCATACAGCGCGTTGGTTAACTCGCTAAGAACTGGCTCAGGCACCTCAACCCTAATGCCCACATCGATGGGGTTGATGTGAAGGGTGAGGTTGAGGCGGTTGGCCTCATGGACCAGCCAATCCGCTCCTTCCCTTCCTGGAGCGATGATTAGATAGCGGCACTCAAGCTGCTGTCCATCCTGGGTCTCAATTCCCTTGACTTTTCCGTTCTCGGTGAGGATAGTGCGCGCCCCGGTGAGCAATCTTATCTCGACCCTGCTGGATAGGAAATCCCGCACCTCGCGGAGGACGGAGCGGGAGCGTTCCGTCCCCAGGTGGCGAACCGTCATCGGGATGAGGCGCAGGTCAGCCAGGATCGCCCGGCGCTGAAGCGCCTCAATCTCCTCTCCACTGCCATAAACCCGGTCGGTTCCACCGAACCTCAGGTAGATGCTATCTACGTATTGGATCAGCTGCTCCGTGCTCTCCCTTCCCAGGTAATCGGCGAGTCGGCCGCCAACCTCAGCGGATAGGGTGAGCTTGCCATCGCTGAAGGCGCCGGCGCCACCCAGCCCGCATACCATATCGCAGGGGGAGCAGGGGGGACAGCTTATCCCCTGGCCGATGAAGGGACAATCGCGCTCATCGATGTCCCTGCCCTTCTCCAGGAGCAGGATCCTGAGGTCCGACGCCTGACACAATTCTAAGGCGGCGAATATGCCCGCAGGCCCGCCGCCAACAATGATGACATCGTATTTGTTGGGCAATTCAGTCTCCCTTCCTATTCTACCTGAGGCTTCGTAGGTTGTCAAAAGAAGGGCTATATATCTGCCTCGGCGAGCCGCCTTAGGATGTCCCAGAAGGCCCCGCGATAGCCGTCCTTTATCGCCTGCACCAGTAATTGGTTCTGGTTGTAGTTGTAGTTTCGGTCGCCAGCATCGGCCAACGCCGAAAAGAAGCGTTCATCGCCCTGGATAAGCCCTGACAGGTAATGCGGAGCATTCTCCCCCAGAGCCGAGGATAGATAGAAGACCGGGGCAAGGAAATTTTGGTCCATAGCCCCGTGGAGGTTGGGGTTCTTGGTTACTGGGCCTTCCCTTCGCACCATATCTGCCAGCCTGGTTCCAGGGAAGACCCTGATGCCCAGGGCGGCCCCAATCCGATGAGGAGAAAGCCTTTTCATGGTCTCGATGGTCTGCCGCAGCGAATCCCTGGTCTCCCCCGGCCCGCCGAGGAGCAGGTCATACATGAAGACAATGCCTTTGCTGTGGCAGATGTCGGCGGTGCGCTCCAGGTCATCAGGGGTGAAGTTGCGGCCCAGGGTGCGCAGCATCCGGTCACTGGCGCTATCCACGCCGAAGTTGATGCCGGCGCAGCCGGCTCGTTGAAACAGGGTGGCAAGCTCTCCACTGAAGGGGGCCGGGTTACAGTAGGCATACCATCTCACCTTGGAGCCCAGCCCTCTTCTGATAATTTCGCGGCAAACCGCCTCGGCGTGGGATGGCGGCAGATTGAACTCGCTATCGCAAAAGTGGAGGTGGTCGATCCCCATAGCCAGTAGGGCCTCCACCTCATGGGCAACGCTCTTGGGGGAACGCATACGGATGCGCCTGCCCTTGCCCAAGGGGTCGGCGCAGTAGATACAGGCCTTGGGGCAGCCCCGCTTGGTTTCGATGCTGCCCATGCCTCCCTCGGCGAAGTAGCGGCGGTTGTCCACCGTTTCTCGCTCTGGGTTTGGCATCGCTTTTAGATCCAGGTATCTGGGGGGATTTTGCCGAAAGCCCTCATTCTCTCGATAAACAAGCCCGGGGACATCGCGATAGTCCTGGCCAGCCGCTATCCTGTTAACCAGTAGTGGCAGCGAAGACTCCCCCTCTCCCCAGATGCCGAGGTCGAGGTCGCAGTAGCGGAGAATGGCCTCAGGCATGATGGAGAACCCGGCACCGCCCAGGATCAGGGGCGCTGAGGTATGTTCCTTGAGGCGGTCAATTATCTCTTTCACTACTGGGACGAAGAAGTCCCGGCCGGCGAAGTAGGTATCGTCGGTGTTGCGCAGGGTGAGGGCTATGGCGTCTACGTTTCTTGAAGCAAAATAGCGGTCGATTTCCCGAGCGAAATCCTCGGCGAAGCAGAGGTCGAGGAGGTCAACCTCATATCCGTTGAGGGCGGAGGCCAGGTAATCCAGAGCCAGGGGCGCTACCGGCGGCTTCATCAGGTTGGTGTTGACCAGGAGCACTTTGCCCATGTCGCCCTCAATCGTCTTCTCTGAAGCGTTTGTAGTCCAGCAGCTTGCCCAGGGCCATGGCTGCCCTTCTGCCATCGGGATATATAGCCGCCCCTTTTTGGGGCGGCATAGGCATTAGCCCCATGCTGACCAGGGCAGCGGGCTTGTTTGCCGCCGTCACCGCCTCAGCCACCAGATCGCCGAAATTCCCCTCCCTATTGGAGGCGCCAACGATGGCCACTCCCCTGGGATAGAAGATAGGCTTCAGCTCAGCGGCGATATCGCGTTTCATATTACCCGCTAATGCGCCTTGCGCAGGCGCTTCAATAGTTCGGCGGCGTGCCTCTCCTCTTCCTCCCTTAGTCTCCTGGCCCTCTCCTCAGAGCACCCCAGAAGCCCGACCAGTATGTCATTGTTGTGCTGCCCCAGCGTTGGTGGTGCGGTATATTCTTCCTCGATCTCAGGCATCTTCACTGGGTTTCCCACGTGCTTTATTTTACCGCCCAAGGGGTGCTCCATCTCCACCACCATCTTGCGGTGCACCACCTGAGGGTCGACCGCCGCCTGGTCCAGGGTGTTCACCGGGCCAGCGCCGATGCGCTCCAAATGGAGTACCTCCAGCCAGTCCTCAGCCCTCTCCTTGAGGAAGGCCTCGGCGATGATGGCCTCCAGCTCCTCGCGGTGCTCAATCCTCGATTCAAAGGTCTCGAACCGGGGGTCATCGATGATATGCTCGATGCCCAAGACCCGACATATCCTGGGCCAGCAGGGCCCGATAACCACATAGTCTTCCCTGGTTTTGAAGGCTCCATAGGGGATCAGTGACAGATGTCCCGACTTCTGGGGCCCGGGGACGATCCCCGATAAAAAATAGTATAGAAGGTGATAGGCCAGGGTTGAGATCTGGCCATCGAGAAGTGAGATGTCGATGACTGTGCCCATTCCGGTGCGCTCCCGCTGCGCCAGGGCAGCAACCACACCCAGGGCGCCGAAAAGCCCTCCTATCTCATCGGCGATGGGAGCGCCATACCTCACTGGAGGCCTTCCCGGCTCGCCGGTGATGCTCATGGCCCCGCTTATCGCCTCAGCCACCACATCGAAGGAGGGGCGATGGCGATAGGGGCCGGTCTGGCCGTAGCCAGTGACGGAGCAGCAGATAATGGCCGGGTTGATCTTTTTCAGGGCATCGTAGTCCATTTCCAGGCCCTTCATCACCCCTGGCGCCATGTTGTCCCAGACAATATCCGAAATTCTGACCAGATCGTAGAATACCTCTTTGCCCGACTCGGTATGCAGGTCTAGCACCAGGCTCTTCTTGTTCTTGTTGAAGGCCAGATAGTAGAAGCTGGCCCCTTTATGAGAAGGCCCGGCGAATATTCGAGACAGGTCGCCAATCCCTGGCGGCTCGATCTTTATCACCTCGGCTCCCAGATCGCCCAGCACCATAGAGCCGTAGGGCCCGGCAATAGCCCGCTCCAGGGCTAGAACTCTAATCCCCGATAGCGGCCCCTTCATGGTTTCCTCCTTTTTCGAGCTACTGGCTGTCGCAGATCATAAGCTATATTGCTTTCCTAACAACTTCTTAAGCGGCTCTCTTGAGCTATTGGTTTTGGCGGACTGTTCCGGCGTGTCTTTGGCCCTTCATGCTCTGGGGATAACGCCTTTCCCGCCATTACCTCAACAGGTCCATAAGTTCGGTGATATCCTTGAGGTCCTCAAGGTGGGATACCATATCGAGGGAGTTTTGGGCCTCCTGGGGCGAGAGCACAATCCCGGCGCAGTCCTGATACTTAGCCGCCAGCTCCTTATCGGTCATCGGGTTCTGGGGGTCGCCCTTGGGGTTAGAAACCTCATGGCACAGCTCTCTGCCATCTTTGAGCCTGACGGTGACCGCCTCATTAAATGAAGCATCAGCAGGATGAACGAACTTCACCCTTTTGAGCAGCTCCTGCGCTTTAAGGCCGAGCACCTTTTCATCGGTGAACTGCTTCAAGCCCACCTGCCCATCGATGAGTGCGATGGCCATGCAATACTGCATGCTGAACTTCCCCTCCAGAGCTGCCCTGGGTTGCGAGTGTATCAATACCTGGGGCAGAAACTTCGAGGTCCTACATTCCACCGTTTCCACATCCTCAGCCTTGATGGCATATTCCTTCATCAGGTATAGGATGGCGTCGATGCAGCGGTGGGTAAAGTAACAGCAGGGGTAGGGCTTCATGCTCACGCCAGGGGAGAGGATGTCAAAAGAGGCGCCCAGCCCCTCGGTAGCCTTGGCCGGGTCATAATCGCCACCGCCTCTGAAGAGCTTGAAGAAGCCCATGGGGCTCTCCAAAATAGCCTGGTCTGCGGTGAATCCCTGCTTCGCCAGGAGGGCGGCCACTATCCCGTTCCTCGACGCACTTCCGGCGTGGAACGGCT
>CAYSLE010000003.1:17293-36214 GCA_964431905.1 uncultured Dehalococcoidales bacterium
GCCAGGAGGGCGGCCACTATCCCGTTCCTCGACGCACTTCCGGCGTGGAACGGCTTGGTCATGGTGCCGAAATTCTGGCGCGTTCCTCCCGCCAGTGAAGCGGCAATGCCCAGGGCCATCTTAGCCTGATGGGAATCGAGCCGGAGCATCTTGGCTACCGCTGCCGCCGCCCCCATAGTCCCTAGGGTGGCAGTGGCATGCCAGCCCCAGGCATAATGCCCCATGCCTATGGCACGACCCAGTTTGGATGCAACCTCAAACCCCACGATATATCCCTCTAGGCATTCCTTTCCCGAGAGTCTATCCCTCTCCCCGATGGCAAGAACCGCAGGAAGGATGGCTACTGTGGGGTGGCCCGGCCAGTTCACCACAACATCGTCATAGTCCAGGGCATGGCCCATGGTGCCGTTGGCCAGCGCCGCCTGGGGGGCGGAGGTTTTGAAGCCGCCGCCGATAACCGAAGCTTGAGGGTTGCCCCCCGTCTCTTTGACATACTGGGTTACGATCCTGCCCGCAGCCTCGTCGCTGCCAGCTAGGATGCACCCCAAGCCATCCAGTATCGACCGCTTGGCCATCTTGACTGCTTCAGGCGGGAACTGCTGATAGCCGGTCTCGGCGATGAAATTAGCGACTATGTCTGTGGGGCCCATGTTACTTCGTAGAAGGCTAGCCTTCCCTTTCCAGTTCGGCAAGCCAGGTTTGAAGCAGGGTCTTGTTGGTCAGTATCTCCATAGAAGCGGAATAGGGATCGCTCTCGCCCTTTTCCACCATCTCCAGGCATTTCATAAGCTGCCCATCCCGCTGCACCAGCTCCAGAAGCCGCGTCCTGATCCCTTGTTCGATGATCTGAAGGAACTCCCTTTTCCTCTGCTCCTGGCGGCGATGGGACAGCCGTCCCCCGTCTTGAAGCGCCTTTCGATGCTTCTCTATCTCCTGATAAAGCTCTTCTATTCCGATGTCGTTAATCGCCTGGGTGGTGAGCACCGGGACCCGCCACCACTCGTGCTTGGGGTTCATGCGCAGCATCTGCTCCAGCTCTATGGCCAGATAATCCGCGCCCTGGCGGTCGGCCTTGTTGACCGCAAAGATGTCTGCGATCTCCAAAAGCCCGGCCTTCATCGTCTGGATGGCATCCCCTGACTCCGGGACCAGAACCACCACGGTAGTGTCCACCGCATCCATAATGTCGAGCTCCGTCTGCCCCACACCCACGGTCTCCACCAGGACGAAGTCCTTGCCAAAGGCGTCCAGGAGCTTGAGCACCCCCCGCACCGTTCGGGGAAGCCCTCCCCGGCTATCCCTGGTGGCCATGCTGCGGATAAAAACCCCCTTATCCAGGTAGTGCTGCTGCATCCGGATGCGGTCGCCGAGCACGGCACCGCCGGAGAAGGGGCTGCTGGGGTCGCAACCGATGATCCCCACGGAGAAGCCTCGCTTCCTCAATACCGCGGTCAGTCTATCGGCCACGGTGCTCTTGCCCGCTCCAGGGGGGCCGGTGATGCCAACGAAGTAGGCCTTGCCCAGACGGGGATAGATCAGGCTCATTATCTGGGGAACCTCAGGGGCTTCTCTCTCTATTAGGGTGATCAACCGCGCCAGCGACTGATCGTTGCCGGCAAGCATCTTTTCCACGAGTTCCATTATTGCCTCTTTACGTTGTCTTTAATATAGGTGGCTATCTCCTTGATCGGTGTTCCGGGACCGAAGATAGCACTGACCCCCTTCTCCTGTAGGAAGGGGATGTCCTCCTTGGGGATGATGCCCCCGCCAATGACCAGCACATCCTCCACGTCCTTCGCCTTCAGCTGCTCCACCACCTCGGGGAAGAGGTAACGGTGGGCTCCGGAGAGGCAGCTCAGGCCGACCACATCGACATCCTCCTGAATCGCCGCCTGCACAATCTTCTCCGGGGTTTGCCGCAGCCCGGTATATATCACTTCCATTCCCTCATCCCGCAATCCTAGGGTCAGCACCCGGGCCCCGCGGTCGTGACCATCGAGGCCGGGCTTTGCTATTAAGACCCTGATCCTCCTCGCCTCAGCCATGGGACCTCCTTTGTTGAATGTTAGGCTATTCTGGGGATGTTTCGCTCTCCCGTTATCGCTAAGTATTCACAGACCAGGCCTTTAGGCGGTTACATTATATGTCTCGTATTCGCCGAAAACCTGGCGAAGCACGTTGCAGATCTCGCCGATGGTGGCGTAGGCCTTGACCGCCTCCATGATGGGCGGGATCAGATTCACCCCCTTGTCCTTAGCCTCTTTTTTTAGTCGCCTCAGGGTCGCCTGAACCTGGCCATCGTCCCGCTCCCTTTTCACCTGGGCCAGGCTCTCAAGCTGCTTCTCCTCAGCCTCGGCCCGCTTTTTGGGGTCATAGGGATGTTCCACCAGCCTGGTGGTGAGCACCTCTAGCTCCTGCTCGCCGGTGAATCTGTTCACCCCCACGATCACCCTCTCCCCGGTCTCCACGTCCTTCTGATTCTGATAGGCGCTCCTGGCGATCTCCCGCTGGATGTAGCCCTTCTCAATGGCGGCGACAGCGCCACCCAGGGCATCGATCTTATCGATGATCTGCCAAAGCTGCTCCTCTGCCTCATCGGTTAGCGACTCCACATAGTAGGAGCCGGCAAGGGGGTCAATTACATCGGCGAGCTTGGCCTCAAACTGCATTATCCTCCCTGAGTCCAGGGATAGCTGCTGCGCCTCCAGGCTGTGTCCCAGCCCCATAGGCTCGTCATAGGGGACGCCGCCGAAGGGAGGGGCGCCGGACATGGCATTGCCGATGCCGGTGACCACACAACGGGCTATATTGTTGAGCGGGCGCTGTGCCGTCAGGGTATGGGTGGGGACGCCAATGCCTCCGGCACCGCGAAGCATCCAGCTTCGGGGATTTTTGGCGCCGAACCTTTCTCTCATGATCTTGGCCCATACCCGACGCCCGGCCCTGGCCCGCGCGATCTCCTTGAAGAATTCCATCCCGGTGCTCCAAACCAGAAAGGTGAAGCGCCGCATAAAGTTATCGACGTCCAGCCCGGCGTCTATTCCCAGTTGCACATAGGCAATGGCATTGGACAGGGTGAAGCCCACCATCTGCACTGGGGTGGCCCCAGCCTCCCTTATGTGATAGCCGCAGATACTAATGGTGTTCATCAAAGGCGCATACTGGGTGCAGTAGGTGATGGTGTCACGAACCATTCTCATCGACGGCTTAGGTGGGAAGATATAGGTGCCTCGAGCGACAAACTCCTTGAGGATGTCGTTTTGGGGGGTTCCCCTCAGCTTATCCAGCGGGATCCCCCTCTTCTTCGCCAGGGCGAAATACATGGCCAGGATGATATTACAGGGTGCATTTATGGTGAAGTTAGAGGCGATCTTGTCTAGATCGTTATCGCCGACAAAGGCCTCATAGAGAACCTCGAAATCCCGCAGCGTGTCGATGGCGACCCCCACCTTTCCCACCTCGCCCCGAGCCATGGGTGAGTCGGAATCATAGCCACACTGTGTCGGCAGATCGAAGGCGATATTGGGCCCTCCCCGCCGGCCATAGGCCCTCCTCATGTAGTTGTAGTAGTCCCGGGTGTCCTCCGCCGTCCCATACCCGGAGTAGCTGCTGGCCCGCACCAGGAGAGAGCTGACGCCGCCCCTGATCCTGAGCTCCGGGACCAGACTGGGGTATTCCGCTGCGGTGAAGGGATATTCACCGGGGAATCCTACCCTTTCCAGAAAATCGAAATCCTTTATATCGGCAGGGGTGTATAACTTGGTGGGGCTTTGCTTTAGGCCAAACCTCTCCAGGGATTCTTTCAGTGTCCCTTCCTCCCATTCCCTCCTCTTCCTCTCGATCTCCTCCATCCTATCCTTGTCAAACACATCTACTCCCTAGATCATGATATGGTTCCGACAATGAACTTGCGGTCCATCAAGTCGATATATGTATATTGGGGGGCCGTGGCAATATCCCTCTTCCCCAGAATTATACTGACTGCCTCATTAGCCGCCAGGATGGAAGCGAGTCCAGCGCCTATGCTATTGACCGGCCCTGGCCTCTTGCCACTGAGGATCTCTTCGATGACATCGGCTGTGGCAGCGGTGGCATATGAAGGTATGACTGGGCAGATCCTTTCTATAGGGATCGTTGGCTGCTCAACATCCTTCAAATCTATATCCGGGGGCAGGCCGTTATACTCCTCAAGGGTAAGACCCTTCGGGTCGAAGATGGCGATAAGGGCCCCAAAACCTATGGCGCTGGTGAAAATATAGTATATCCCCCGTTGTCGTGCCGCCCTTTGCAGAGAAATGGACTCTCGGAACAATCCTAAGTCCATTTCGTCGATTACCAGATCGCAATCGCTTACTAAGAGGGTGGCATCTTCCTCCGTGTTTATGCCGGTGTTGCTGTAGTGAATCCTGGCCTGTGGGTTGATGTCTTTGATCTGGTTAAATACCACCTCAGCCTTGTTCCGACCCAAAGTGAGCATGGAGGAACCGAACTGCCGGTTGAGGTTGCTTTCCTCAAAGACCTGGGGATCGAGGATCTTAAATCCACCAACGCCGAGCCTGATAAGCCTTTCCGCCAGCAGACCGCCAACCCCCCCGGTGCCGGCAATAGCTATAGTGGAGACCCTGAGTTTGTCCTGCTCCGATTCGGTGAAGATCCCCATGTTTCGAGAGAAGATCTTTCGGTATAGCTCGTCCACTGTTCCCCCTACGAGCAGAACTATATCACTGCCCTTTTGGGGTGTCAAGGAAGGTCGCGGGGAGTGCTAGCGGGAGAGGGATGGCGTCTTCAGCATGTAGTTGCCGTTCTCAGTAGGGAACACTTGCTTAAGGGGCAGGGTTTGTCCCCTCTGGATGGCGGTGAAGCCATACCTGCTGCGGACGCCATCGATAACCTTGTCCAGGCGCTCCCACCGCTCTATAGGGGAGCTCAGCAGGCTGAGCTGCCGCTCATTGTCGGTCAGGCTCGATACCCCAATGCCGATAAGGCGCACCAATTGCCGCCTTTGACCCAGCGCCCTCTCCAGCAGGCTAACCCCGGTATCGAAGATAGCCTGGTCGCAATTCGTCGGCTCTCTAAGGGTCTGACTGCGGGTGATGGAGTCAAAATCAGCATACCTCAGCTTTAGTGTGACACACCTCGCCCTTCTCCGCCCCCGGCGCAGCTCTGCGCCCACCCTTTCGCTGAGGTAACGCAGCACCGCTTTGAGGAAGGACATCTCTAGGGTATCCTCAATGAAGGTGGTTTCCCGGCTTATCGATTTGGCGGCTGGAGGGGGCTCTACCCTTCTTTCATCGATGGCCAGGGCATAGCGATGGATGACCTCGCCATGAGCGCCGAAATTGGCCCGGAGCCGGGAGGCGGGCAAGCTGGCAAGCTCGCCGACGGTGGTGATCCCCATCCCCCGAAGCCGCTGCTCTGTCTTGGGCCCCACGCAGGGGAGTGTGGCGATGGGCAGTGGGGCGAGAAAGGGGCGCTCCTCCCCGGTTGGCACCTGGAGCAGCCCGTCAGGCTTTGTCAGGTCTGAGGCCACCTTGGCCACCAGTTTAGAGGTGGCGATGCCCACCGAGGCGGTGATCCCTATTTCCTTCTTTATCCTCTCTTTTATCCGAAGCGCCGTCTCCCGGGCCGGGCCATAGATGGGCTCGAAGCCGGTGAGGTCGAGATATGCCTCGTCGATGCCCGCCGGCTCAAGCCGAGGGGTGAAATCGGAGAGGATGGCCATAAACCTCGACGAGGCCGCCTGATAGCGAGGGAAACTGCCTTTGAGGAAGATGGCCCCGGGGCAGAGGCGATGGGCCTTCTTCAGCGACATTCCGGCGCAGATTCCGTAGGCCCTGGCCTCATAGGAGGCGGAGGCCACCACGCCGCGAGAGCCAGGCTCGCCACCAACCACCACCAGCTTCCCTCTCAGTTCCGGGTTCAGCGCCTGCTCCACGGAGACGAAAAAGGCGTCGAGGTCAACATGGAGGATTTTACGCATTTCGGCCCCAATGCGAACATATGTTTCAATAGGATTATACAAAGGCTCAATCGTGGTGTCAAGAGGGCAAAGAAATATTGATTTATATCTGTCAAGCAGGTATACTATCCCACAAAGGGGGGAGATACTATGGTGGAAGAGGAAGTCGGCAGAGTAACCGATTTCTTCGCCAGGCCGGTGGTGGCCGGGATCGACCTTACTGCTCGGCTCAAGGTTGGGGACAGTATCCGCATCAAAGGACACACCACCGATATGGAGCTCGTCGTCGAGTCCATGCAGATCCAAAACGTGAACGTGAAGGAAGCCAAGGCAGGGGATTCGGTGGGGATCAAAGTCCTCGACCGGGTGCGCCGAGGGGATAAGGTGTACAAGGTCACTAAGTAATCGCCTGCATCAGGTTCGCCATCTCGATGGCGCTTACCGCTGCCTGGAAGCCGGCGTTGCCCATCTTTGTCCCCGCTCGCTCTATGGCCTGCTCCAGGGTGTCGGCGGTGACCACACCGTAGATGACCGGCAGCCCAGTTTCCAGGCCCACAGCAGCAATGCCCTTGGTCACCTCGGCGGCGATATACTCAAAGTGAGGTGTTCCACCCCTTATCACCGCGCCGAGACAGATTATCGCCGAATACTTCCCGGTTGCTGCCATTTTCTTGGCGGCGAGGGGAAGTTCAAAGGAGCCCGGGGTCCAGGCGATCTCGATGTCATCTGCCCTGACGCCGTGGCGTGCGAGAGCGTCCTGGGCACCCTCCAGGAGCCGGGCGGTGATGAACTCGTTGAAGCGGGAGATAACGACACCGAATTTCAGCCCCTTGCCCAGGAGCGTGCCTTCATAACTCTTGCTCAATATCTCCTCCTTTTCTTATGGCTCTAGCTCTTTGTCTCCTCTATCTCAAGAAGGTGGCCCATCTTCCGTTGCTTGGTCTCCAGGTAGTGGATGTTGAGCGGGTGGGGTTTAGCTACTAGGGGCAAAGTCTCCACCACCCTTAGACCGTAGCCCTCGAGCCCGATCACCTTCTTCGGGTTGTTGGTCAAAAGCCTGATGTCTTTAAGACCGAGATCGGCCAATATCTGGGCCCCGATGCCGTAGTCGCGAAGGTCGGCGGCGAACCCTAAGGATTCATTGGCCTCCACAGTGTCCATCCCCTGATCCTGGAGGGCGTAGGCTCGAATCTTGTTATGAAGCCCGATCCCTCTCCCCTCCTGCCTCATATAGAGGAAAACGCCCCTCCCCTCCTTGGCGATGTTCTGCATGGCCAGGGCGATCTGGTCGCCGCAGTCGCACCTCATGCTGCCGAAGACATCCCCGGTCAGGCACTCGCTATGGACCCGGACCAGCACTGGCTCCTCCCCCGATATGTCTCCTTTGACCAGGGCCACATGCTCATCGGGGTCGATGGTGCTCTTATAGGCGATGGCGACAAACTCGCCATACCTGGTGGGCAGGTTGGCCTGGGCCATCCTCTGCACCAGCTTTTCATGGCGCCGTCGATAGGCGATGAGGTCGGAGATGGCCACTATCTCGATCCCATGCTCCTTGGCCATGACCTCAAGCTGAGGCATGCGGGCCATGGTGCCATCCTCGCTCAGTATCTCGCAGATAACGCCGGCAGGGTAAAGCCCGGCAAGCCGCGCCAGGTCCACAATGGCCTCGGTATGCCCCGCCCTAACCAGCACCCCGCCCTCCCTGGCGCGCAGGGGAAAGGTATGGCCCGGGCGGGCCAAGTCCTCTGGCTTGGTCGCCGGATCGAGCACTGCTTGAATGGTAGCCGCTCGATCATAAGCCGAGATGCCGGTGGTAACTCGGTGTTTGGCCTCGATGGATACGGTGAAGGCAGTTTGATGCCTCGAGGTGTTATCACCAACCATTATCGGAATCCTCAGCTCATCCAGACGCTCGCCGATGATGGGCATGCAGATGAGGCCACGGCCATATTTGGCCATGAAGTTGATGGCTTCCGGGGTTACCTTCTCCGCAGCCATGACCAGATCGCCTTCGTTCTCGCGGTCCTCGTCATCGACGATGATCAGGAACTTTCCCCCTTTTATGTCTTCGATGGCCTCCTCTATCCTCGCCAACGCCATCCCTGCCTCCTTTTTCGACCCTTGGCTGAGACCTCGCATTATACTCTTTTGCTAAATAGGATAGCCATTGCTATCCATCTTGTCATTTCAGGAAGCCGTGCTCGGCTAAGAACTCCATGGTTATCGCTGAGCCACCCCCGCGCAATCTCTCCACATACTTGGCGATGATGTCCACCTCTAAATTTACCACATCTCCCGTCTTCTTGCCACCGAGGTTAGTATTCCCTATAGTGTAGCCCACCAGTGAGACCTTAAAGGAACTGGCATCGCACTCCACCACGGTGAGGCTCACCCCATCGACGGCGATGAAGCCTTTTCCAACTACATATTTCATTATATCTAGAGGCGCTTCAAACCTTAAGAGCAGGGCCGCGCCCTCTCGTGTCGCCGATATAACTCGTCCGGTATCATCGACATGCCCCTGGACGAAGTGACCGCCGAAACGACCGCCCACAGCCAGGGGGCGCTCCAGGTTCACTGCATCCCCGGGCCGGAGAAGCCCCAGGTTGGTGCGCCTCAGCGTCTCCGGCATTAAATCAACGGAGAAGGAATGGGGCGAAATATCGGTGACGGTGAGGCAGGCCCCGTTCACCGCCATGCTATCGCCGGCCTCGGTGTCCTCCAGCACCTTCTTGGCAGCTATGGTAATCCGCCCCGGGCCGGCTGCCCTGACGGTGCCTACTTCTTCAACTATTCCGGTGAACATTTTCTCGTCATCGCCGCCCGGCGAGGATTGCCCGGCCTCTATTTCCCCTCGAAATCCTGATAGTACCTGCTGGCGGTGGGCTCGGTCTGGCCTTGGTATTTGCTGCCCAGACCCTCCTCCCCATAGAGCCTTTCCGCGGCCGTGCTGAGGCGGAGAAAGGATATCTGCCCGATTTTCATCCCGTAGTAGAGGGTCACCGGCAGCTTGGCCACATTGGAAAGCTCCAGCGTCAGGTGCCCGTGCCAGCCGGGGTCAACATAGCCGGCGGTGGAGTGAATGAGAAGCCCGATCCGCCCCAGCGAGCTTTTCCCCTCCAGCCTGCCCACGATGTCATCGGGAAGGGCGATCACTTCCAGGGTGCTGGCTAGGACGAACTCCCCGGGCTGCAAAAAGAAGGGTTTGTCCTCTTCTATCTCCACCAGTTCGGTTAGGCCGTCTAAATTTTGCTTTATGTCAATAAAGAAGGGGGCGCGCCAGCTGCGAAAAACGAGGAGTCTTCTATCGAGATGAAGATCGACGCTCGCCGGCTGAATGCAGCTTGGGTCCAGAGGCTCGATGATAATCCTCCCCTTGGCTATCTCCGCCTTGATGGTTCGGTCGCTTAATACCATGCCGGTCCCTTTTTCGCATTCTATCATCTCACCTAGCAAAGTGCAATATAAAAAGGAGGGCCCACTGGATCGGGGCCCTCCTGGTATCCGTTGATCCCGCTATTGGATGGCGAAGGCCATCTGCACCGTGAGTGTGATCTCGGTCTCCCCCGGGCTGATGGGAGTAGTTGCGACTAGGCCGTCTCCAAGCATGGCATAATCGCGGTAGATGGGGATAAAGCCGCCGCTCTCCGTGATGTAGAACGGCTTTCCTAGTTGTACGCCAGCGAGGTCCGCCAGTTGCTGGGCCTTGGCCATGGCATCGGCCACTGCCATTGCTCTGGCCTCAGCATAATAGATCGATGGGTTGTCCACGACGAAGCTCACCCCTTGGATCTGGATGAGGTCTCCCCCGGCCTGGGCTACGGCATCGATAATACTACCGGTGGCCGCCACGTCCCTGATCTTGGCAGTCACCATATTGCTCACCCTGTAGCCCAGCAAGATCTCATAGTCGCCTTCTAGCCACCTCCGCACCGGATAGATGTTGAACCACTGGGTCTGAATGTCCTTTTCGGCTATGCCATTAGCCCGCAGCGTGGCCATCACCTGGTCCATGGCCACTGCGGCTTCATTCAGCGCCTCCTCCACCGTCAATGCCTGGGCTTCGACACCTAGGCTGAGGATAGCGACATCGGGGACCACAGTTACTCTGCCCTCACCGCTGACCCATATCCCGCTCCACTGGGAGTTGTAGTCCGGCTGCAAATCTGAGCCGATCTGTAGGCCTGCTTCATACGGTGCATTGAAAGAGGCATTGGCACCCGATGAAGCACAGCCCACTGCTCCTAATAAGGCAGCCGCCACCAGCAAACCGACCATCAGCAAAAGACCTTTTTTCATGCTAAGCCTCCTTTCTGCGTCTATACCGGATATAGCCATACGTGGTGATAGCGACTAACGATGCTAAGGCGATGACCACCAACCACTTTTTCATTCACCACCTCCCTTCTGTGGGACCAGCCCGAGGCGGCCTTGCCTCCGTCTCCTTTGCCATAAAATCGCTGTCGCCCCTCCCAATACCACCACCATCCCCACCAGCGCCAGCTCGATCTGGCGCACCGGCCAGTCATACCCTTGGCCCTCAGCAAGGGCTCCCCCGGCGTCCAAGACACCCTCGCCGTCGGTGGTGATCTGCGGGGCGCCCCTCTCGGCAATAAGGCCGCCATCAAGGAGATGAAAGGCATCGCCGACGAAGAAAAATGCCAAAACTATGACGGCGACGGCGGTGGCGGCGCGTAGCGCGCCAAAGGCAACAGCTCGCCGTTGCGGCACTGCCTCGGCGAAGGTGAAGGAACGCGGCGGCGAGACCAGGGGCACCCGGTGAAACAAGTCTATCGTTGCCCTGAGGGACTCAAGCTCACCACGGCAGGCATCACAACCCTTGATATGACCCTCTAGTCTGTCCCTCTCCGCCGGGCTGAGCTGCCCATCGATATAGGGGGAAAGCATCCCCTCTAGTTTTTGGCACTCGCTTTTTCTTTTGAACATCCTACTAATAAAGACGAAATTTCTACAGCAAAAGTTCCCGATATGGCCCCAGATGCTGGCGCAGCCTGGCTCTCCCCCGACTGAGCCTGGACTTCACCGTGCCCAGGGAGCTGGCGGTGGCCTGGGCGATCTCCTGATAGTCGAGCCCCATTATATCGCGGAGGATAACTGCCAGTCGCTGGTCGGCGGGGAGTGCTGACAAAGCCCTCCCGATCTCTCGCCCCAGCTCCCGGCTCAGGGCATATTCCTCTGGGGATAGGGCATGCTGGTCCCACTCCAACTCGATGGGCAGGGCGTCTAGCGAGGTAGTGGGGCGACGGCGAAGGGAGCGACGCTGATCGTGGCAGGCATTAGTGGCGATGCGAAAAAGCCAGGCCCGGAAACTGCCACCCCGGAACTTGCTTATGGCCATGAAGGCGGAGATAAAGGCATCTTGCGTGGCATCCTCAGCGGCGTGGGGGTTGCCCAGCATCCTCAGAGAGAGGTTATATACCTGCTGTTGATACCTCTCTACCAGCCGATTGAAACAATCGAGGTCGCCCTCCCTACTGCGGGCTATGAGTTCATCCTCTTCCATTGGGCGTATTCTATCAGAAATCGCATCCGCCTCCAAGCGAGGCGCGGTCTGGAAGAGCTCCCATAGATAGGTTATAATTGACTGAGGACAATGAAGGCTACGCTTCGAGAGGTATTACTAACCCTTCTCTTGGCATTATGTATTTTCTTTGTGGTGCAACTCACGCTGGAGAGCTGTCAGGTGGAGGGTTACAGCATGGAGAATAGCCTCCTCGATGGGCAACGCCTACTGGTGATTAAGGCTAATTACTGGTTTGGCGATCCCCAACGGGGCGATGTAATCATATTTCACTCCCCTCAAGAGCCTGACCGGAATCTCATCAAGCGGGTGATCGCTTTGCCTGGGGAATGGGTGGAGATAAAAGATGGCAAGGTCTATATCACCGATACCGATGGCGATACCTTCCCGTTGGATGAGCCCTATATCGTAGGCACCAACGATCCCTACCCCCGCACCCAGGTGCCAGAAGGCTTCTACTTCGTCCTGGGAGATAATCGCAATCATAGTAGCGACTCTCGCAAATGGGGGATGCTGCCCCGAGAGAATATCATCGGTGAGGCATGGCTTTGCTACTGGCCGTTGGGCGATTGGCACCTTCTCCCCAGCTACTCCTATGCGGAGGATTGATGGAAAGGGGCCCCTTGTCACGAGAGGTTGAGGACTTGTTCAAAGAGGCAGGGGCGATCCTCGAGGGCCATTTCGAGTTGGCCTCGGGGCGTCACTCCGCCACCTATTGGGAGAAGTTCCGGATCCTCAACAACCCCCATCATACCGAACTTCTCTGTAAGCTGATTGTTCAGCACTTCGAGGAGGCGGATGTGGAATTGGTCGTCGGCCCCACATTAGGCGGCATGATCGTCGCCTTCGAGGTAGCGAGGCAGTTGGGGGTGCGCAGCATCTATGCTGAGCGAGTGGGCCAGGGGAGAGACTTCCGGCGTGGGTATCCCATCAATCCCGGGGAAAGGGTGCTCGTCGTTGACGATATATTGACCACAGGGACCTCGATCCTTGAGGTTATTCAAGCGGTAAAGAGACACGGCGGTGAGGTTGCCGGTGTAGGGGTGCTGGTCAACCGCTCCCAAGGAGAGGTTGATCTCGGTGTTCCCCTGTTCAGTTGTCACCACGTCTCTATCCCGACCTATATCCCTGAGGACTGCCCCTTATGTGCTCAGGGGGTCCCCCTAACCAAGCCGGGAAGTAGCCCGAAGTAACGCTCGCTTCGTCGCCTACGGTGCGCAATATCGCCCCCAAATCAAACCATTAGCAGTTGGTAGTCTACCTCTGGCATTGTCAGAAGGAAGATCGCAAACAGGAGTGTTGACATCGACACCGCCATATTATATAATTATAGATAATGTTACTTAATATTAATTAACTATAAGTAATCCCAACCCAATCGATGCCTACAGTGACTGAGGAGAGAATGCAAAGTTGTGAGGGAAGGAGATGAGGGGGGAATGAAGAGAAAAATCGTGGTCCTGGCATTGATAGCATTCTTGGTACTAGTGCTGGTGGCTTATCTGAGAAAGAGAAACGCACAATTGGCCCCTAAGGGGAGATAGAATCAGAAACCTACCGCTGCCCGTTTCAGTTAAACCAGCGGTCATCGCAGATATGGCAGGGTCCGCCCGATGGGGAAAGGTGTGGTAGAGATGCCCTCCCTCATCATCGAAGGCATGCCTTTAAACCGAGATACCGGTTTTCCTCACCCCCTTCTTGGTAGAGAAGGGGGTCTTTATTTATCTGAGATTTGGGGTTAGAATAGTTTATGTGAACGATGGGCAGAGCCAAGATCAAACAGGGTTAGTATTTGATATTCAGCGATTCTCCATCCACGACGGCCCCGGCATTAGAACCACTGTCTTCATGAAAGGGTGCCCCCTCCGCTGCCAATGGTGCAGCAATCCAGAGTCGATAAAGCCCTATCCTGAGATCATGACCTTTGATGTCAGATGTAACAAATGCGGTAAATGCTTGGACGTTTGCTCCCTGAAGGCAATCGAGATCGGCGAAACGATAAAAATCGATCGGGCTAAGTGTAACCTCTGCCAGGAGTGTATCAAGGTCTGTTACCCGGGGGCGATAAAAGTCGCTGGCCAGTACATGAGTGTCGAGGAAGTCGTGGAAGAGGTGGAGAAAGATCGGCTATTCTATCAAAACTCGGGCGGTGGAGTGACAGTTTCGGGAGGTGAGCCGTTATTCCAATGGAGATTTGTGGCTGCGCTTTTCAAAGAATGCCGGGGACGGAACCTTCATACCGCTCTGGATACCACTGGATGCGCTAAGTGGCCTGTAGTAAAAGAGGTGCTGAAATATACAGATTTGGTGCTTTACGATATTAAACACATGGACCCATTGAAGCATCGGGGGAAAACCGGGCGTAGCAATGCCCTGATCCTCAGCAACGCCAGAAAAGTGGCCCAGGAGGCTAGAACGTGGTTCCGCTTCCCGGTGATTCCCGGCTACAATGATTCGGAGTTCAACATCAGACAGTTATCTGAATTCGCGCTCTCATGCCGGGTGGAAAAGGTTTGTCTCATCCCCTATCACAGATGGGGGGAGGGGAAATACCGGAGGCTGGGGCGTAAGTATTTATTTCAGGGGGTCGAGCCGCCTACTGGAGAGCATATTGAGGACATTAAACGGCTTATCGAGTCCTATGGGCTAACGGTGACTGTTGGGAATTAAGGTTGGATTTGCTCGGTGTAATAAAGGATAGAGAGCCAATCCTCTGCCCCTGAATCTAGGCTGGATACTTAAACCTAATATAGTAAGATCATATTGAGCACTAGGTGAACTCAATCCTCACATTAGTGGGGAGGAATAAGGGAAAGGGGCGATGCCGGCCTAATCATTTGAAAGATGTCAGACATTGACTGAGGATAAGGGATGTGATAAATTGAAGCATCCCTCGTTGATGGAGGCTTTAAAGGAGGCGCAAATGGCCAAGGGCGAAATAGTCATCGATGAAATGCTGTGCAAGGGGTGTGGTTATTGCCAGAAATTCTGCTCCAGAGGGTGTATCGAGATAACCGGGGAAAAGTTCACCCCCCAGGGATATCTGTTGCCCAGCTTTGTTAAGCCTGAGAAATGTAATGCCTGCTGTGTTTGTGCCTGGATGTGCCCCGACTTCGCTATTGAGGTTTACAAGTATGTGGAAGAGGGGGCCAAGGCTTAGATGGGCTAACATGCCCCGAATCGAGCTGAGAAAGGAGAGGCCATGGCTTTGAAGGTCGTTAATACCACCCCCGTTGGGTCTGTCCCCTCCCAGGAAGAGATAATGGCCAAGATCGGGGCCAATTATAGTGCGCCCCGGCCCATGATGCCTACTGAGGATCAGCTACTCGAGCTTGTTCACGATGCCGACGCCGTTATTACCCTTTTTGAGCCCTTTACCAGAAAAGTGATGGAAAAGCTGACCAAGTGCCGGGTGATCGCAGCTATGTCAGTGGGCTATGAACATATCGATGTGGATGCTGCCACTAGCCTCGGCATCTGTGTCTGTAATGTGCCTGATTACTGTCTAGAGGAGATGACGGATCATGCCATGGCATTGCTCCTCGCCTGTGCACGGAAGATTGTGCGGATCAATGATGGTATCAGAAAGGGGGAGATAACGGGGATAGCCAGTGCCGGCGCGGCGCCAATGTTTAGGCTCAAGGGGCAGACCCTGGGGCTTGTCGGCTTCGGCCGCATCCCTCGCACTCTGGTGCGTAAGGCCCAGGGCTTCGGACTCAAGGTCATCGTCTACGATCCCTATGTGCCCAAAGCCACCATGGAGGGCTACGATGTGGAGAGGGTTGAGGGGCTTGATGAGCTGCTGGAGCGCTCCGATTTCATCTCGGTGCATGCCGCGCTCACTAAAGAAAACAAGCAAATGTTCGGACTGGCACAGTTTAAGAAGATGAAGCCCACTGCCTACTTCATCAATACCGCCCGCGGTGGCCTGGTGGACGAAGAGGCATTGCACACTGCCCTTACCCAGAACATCATCGCCGGGGCCGGGCTGGATGTGATGGATCCAGAGATGAATATGGAGAGCCCCCTGCTCAAGCTGAATAACCTGATCTATACTGGTCACGCTGGCTTCTACTCTGAGACTTCAACGCCGGAACTGCTTCGTCGTCCCGCAGAGTATATCGCCGCTGTTTTCCAAGGGAAGTGGCCCGACGGATGCGTAAACCCCAAAGTAAGAGAAAAGTTCGGTAAAAGGTGGGGTAAACTCGGATAGTCATCGCCCCCATTCTCAGGCGGGTCCACCAATACGGCTATTCAATGCGGCTTAAAAAGAGCGGAAAGGAGGAACATCATGACTATGCCCCTTGATGGGATCAGGGTGCTTGATTGGACGGCATTTCAGCAAGGGCCGACAGCAGGGGCATTGCTGGCGGACATGGGAGCCGATGTAATTAAGGTCGAGGAGCCGCGCGGTGAGCCGGGGCGGGGGTTGGCTGCGATATACGGCATGGAGCTGCCGATAAATTTTTACTTTCTCAATCAAAACCGGGGCAAGAGGGGCATCATCCTCGATTTCACCAAGGCGGAAGGCAGGCAGGTGCTCTATAAGCTGGTGGAGAAGTCGGACGTCTTCCTCACCAATTACCGATACCTCCACGCCGAGAAGATGGGGGTAACCTATGAGATACTGAGCAGGTATAACCCCAGGCTGATATATGCCTATAGCTCTGCCTGGGGCCCTGAGGGGCCGGATAGAGACCTCCCCTCCGCCGATCTCGCTGGCCAGGCCCGGGGTGGCTTCTGGATGATGTCGCTGACCAGGGACGATGAGCCCAATCCTTTGGGCGCTGGATTCGCCGATGAGGTCGGGGGGCTTATTACCGCCTATGGCATTTTGCTGGCTCTTATTGCCCGTGATAAGACTGGGGAGGGGCAGAGGGTGGATGTATCCCTGCTCAGCGGCCAGATCGAGATCGGCCGCCTATTCCTCCAGTTATACCTTTTGCTGGGGTTCCCCACCACTGCTGGGGGGAAATTGCTGCGCAGTCCCCTGTGGTTTCGCTATCGCTGCCAGGACGACAAGTGGTTCTGCATCTCCGTTCTCCAGGCCGATAGGTACTGGCCCGATGTGTGCCGGGTGATGGGCATTGAGCACCTTCGGGATGATCCCAAGTTCAAGAATGCCCGCGCCCGACAGGAGAACATAGATGAGATACTGGCTATCTTTCAGGAGGTGTTCCTCACCAGAACCAGGGATGAGTGGTGGCAGCTTTTCAAGTCGGTCCCCATCCCGTCGGCGCCGGTGAACGATGCCGCTGACCTGGTGAACGACCCCCAGGTTGTGGCCAACGGCTGGATCGCCGAGGTCGATGATCCCGCCCGTGGCAAAGTCAGGGTCCCCGGGATACCGGTGACATTATCCAAGACCCCGGGCAAGGTGAGGGGGCTGGCGCCGGAACTGGGCCAGCACACTGAAGAGGTCCTCATGGAAATACTGGGGTATACCTGGGACGACATCGCCAAGTTGCGGGAGAAGGGGGTGTTTTAAAAGCCCAGCTCCTCGCCGATGACCACCACCGTGATGTCGGTCTGCAATGGTTTTCGCTCCAGGATGACGGTAGCTCGACACATCCTCAGCGGGGAATCGCAGTCGATGCAGACGCCGGTCTGAACGCAAGGGATAGGCAGGCCGCTCTCCTTCAGTGTGTGGGGGGCGGCCACCTCTTTTACGCGTCGTAGCCCCGCCTGTAGGTCCTTAACCACCTTGTTGGCCCCAGCGGCGATGATCACCTTCTTCGGGCCGAAGGTCATGGCGCAAACCCGGTTGCCGATGCCATCGGTGCTTACCAGCTCCCCTTCTAGGGTGACCGCATTGCAACTGGCGAGAAAGACGTCGCAGGTGAGGTGGGCACGGCGAATCCCTAGGATTTCCTCCGGGGAGAGCCCCGGCTTCCAGTGATCATAGATAGTATGGTCTCGTTTAGCCAGATCATCCAGGACACCGATCTCGCGGATAGTCATCGAACCGCCAACACCTATACTGGTCGCCTCAGGGATAAGCTTCAAAATCTCCTGCCGCGCTTTTCTGCGATCTTCCACATAAATGGCATCAAACCCATTCTTCAGCAGGGCCTTTACTGCCCTCTGCGCCCGTTCCTGGAGGTACCACCGCTTGATGTTTTCCTTGTTGGCCAACCTCTTGGCATAGAGGTCTTCTTGCATTCCAGCCTCCTTCCTTTCCTGCTAATTCTATTGTCGGCGGTGGGCGGTGTCAAAGGGCCAGCCTTTCGGGGTTTGCAACAGTGCAATTTTAGGGTAGAATATCATAGCGGGGAGCTAGCATGATGGACAGGCGTTCCCACTGTGAAGGAGCTTATAGAGCGAACAATAAGGGAGGCAGGTAGATCATGCTGAGCCTGCCTGAAAAAAAGGAGGTAAGAGATGAAAGAGCTAAAGGAAGCGGTAGTGGTAGAGGCAATCCGCACCCCCACCGGTAGGTCGGGGTGGAAGGGGATGGAGAAGAAGGGAGCCTTCTCCGATGTTTCCGCTCAGCACCTTATCGCCGCTGCGCTCGCCGGGTTAGTGGAGCGGGTAAAGGAGAAGAGCCCCCGGTTTGATCCCAAGGAGATCGAGGATGTGGCTTGCGGGTGTCTCAGCCAGATCGGCGAGCAGGGGGGGAACATCGGCAGGATGGCTGTTCTGGCTGCCGAGCTCCCCGATGAGGTTGCCGGCTGGTCCCTCAATAGATATTGCAATGCCGGGCTTCAGGCGATCAACTCCCAGGCCCAAGCGATCATGAGCGGCTGCGGGGACATAATGATCGCCTGTGGTGTGGAGCACATGTCCCATTATCCCATGATGAGCGATTTCCAGGCAGCACAGAAGGCGGGCTACCCTGTTTCCTTTCATCCCAAAGTGATGAGCAGAGGGTTTGTGATGATGGGCGTTGCCGCGGAGATGGTCGCGGAAAAATACAATCTATCGCGTGAGGATATGGATCGGCTTGGCCTGTGGAGCCAGCAGAAGGCGGTGAAGGCGATGCGGGAGGAGAAGTGGTATAAAAAGAGGATAGTGCCGGTCAAGGTGGAGCAGGAAGGCCAACCTCCTATCGTTGTCGACAAGGACGAACCCCCCAGGGCCGAGGCGCTGGACAATCCCGATGCTGCCTGGGGGAGGATGTGCAAGCTTGATCCCAGGTTTAAGGAGGGGGGCAAGGTTACTGCGGGGAATTCCTCCGGAATTGTAGATGGGGCGGCGGCGACGATGCTGATGTCCAAGGAGAAAGCGAAGAAGCTGAGGCTAAAGCCCCTAGCGACTATAAGATCGATGGCTGTCGCTGGCTCAGAGCCGCTGATCATGCTGCTGGGCCCCATCCCCGCAATGCATAAGGCTCTGGCCCGTGCTGGGATCACCTTCAAAGATGTTGAGGTGTTTGAGCCCAACGAGGCCTTCGCCTCGCCGGTGCTCGCCTTCTGCA
>CAYSLE010000004.1:0-17061 GCA_964431905.1 uncultured Dehalococcoidales bacterium
CATTATATCATACGTGCGATAGCCCTGTTCCAGGACATGGTTCACCGCCCTTTCCACCGCCTCTGCCCCCGGAGCCAGCCCCAACGAATAGCGCAGCATCATGGCCACGGAGAGGATGGTGGCGATGGGATTGGCGATGTTCTGCCCCGCCCTTCTCGGAGCACTGCCATGGATCGGCTCATACAGGCCAAAGGTCTTCTGGCCCTCTTTGGGGATTCCGGCCAGGCTGGCCGAGGGCAGCATCCCCATCGAGCCGGCGAGCATGGAGGCCTCATCGGTCAGGATGTCTCCGAACGTGTTCTCGGTGACAATGACATCGAAATCAGCGGGGCGCTGGATGAGCCTCATGGCGCAGGCATCCACCAGCATATGCTGAAGCTCGATGTCGGGATAATCCTGAGACACCTCGATGGCGACCTGCCGCCATAGCCTTGATGATTCCAGCACGTTGGCTTTGTCCACCGATGCCAGCTTCTTGCGCCGGACCCGGGCCAGCTCAAAGCCCACCCTCAGGATGCGCTCGATCTCCTTTTCGGAATAGGCCATGGTGTCCACCGCTTTTCTTCCCCGGGGCGTCATCCACTGCTTCTTGGGCCGGCCAAAATAGAGGCCGCCGGTGAGCTCTCGAACCACCATCAAATCAACGCCCCGGATGACGCCGGGCTTCAGATTAGCGGAATCGACGAGCACCGGTAGAACCTTGACCGGGCGCAGGTTGGCGAAAAGCCCGAGGCCCTTTCTCAGACCGAGAAGCCCATCCTCAGGCCTGACTTTAGCCCTGGGGTCGTCCCACTTCGGGCCGCCCACCGCCCCCAGGAGCACGGCATCGCACCTCTTGCACATCGCCAGCGTCTCCTTGGTCAGGGCAACGCCGTGCTTATCTATGGCGACCCCCCCGATGTCCCCGTAGCGAAGAGCCAGCTCGTGCCCCAGTTTCCTCGCCACCGCCTCAAGGACCTTGACCGCCTCTGCGGCAACCTCCGGGCCAATGCCATCTCCGGGAAGCACAGCGATGTTGAATCTCACTGAGACCTCCTCGCAGCTATCTTCTGTTTGGTATACTCTATAAGCCCCCCTGCCGAGATAATCCCCAGCATGAAATCGGGATAGGGCTCAGCCTTAAATGCCTTATTTTTGGTGATGTCCCTTATCTCTCCGCTGGAAAGCTCCACCTCAAGCTCATCGCCCAACTCGATCTCATCGGCCTGGGCGCATTCCAGAAGGGGGAGGCCAATATTGATAGCGTTCCTGAAAAAGATTCGGGCGAAGCTCCGGGCGATTACGCAGGATATGCCCGCTCCCTTGATAGCGATGGGGGCGTGCTCCCGGGAGGAGCCGCAGCCGAAGTTGGTGGTGGCGACGATGATGTCGCCGGGCTGCACCCGCTTCAAGAACTCACTATCGATGTCCTCCATGCAGTGCTGGGCCAGGAACGCGATCTCAGAGACATTCATATAGCGAGCGGGGAGGATGACATCAGTATTGACGTCAGCGCCGTATTTGTGTGCTTTGCCGTGTAGTTTCATTTTGATTGCCTCATAAAGACGTCCTTAGCGGCGATAAGCCCGTTCCAGGCTCTCGGGAAGCCGGCATATACCGCCATAAGGAGTATGACCTCCACTATCTCCTCCTTGGTTGCGCCGCTTATAAGGGCGGTGGCGATGTGCGACTTTAACGGTATCTCGTTGCCCAGGGCGGTGTCGGCGGCGATAATGCAGAGCTGCCTTACCCTCTGGTCGAGGCCCGGCCTGGACCATACCTCCTTGAAAACGAAGTCCAGAACCCACCTTTCGAAATCTGGTGCGAGGTCTCTTATATATTCCATGCTCTCCCGGTTTATCTGACCTTCCATGATAGGCCTCCTCCTTACCCTCTCTTTCTCATCGACCGGAGCATCCATATGAGGGCAACCAGGCAGCCGGCGCATACTATCCCGGCGACCAAACCCGTCATAAAGAAGTAAGCGATTATTATCAGGCCAACGATAACCAGAATGCCCAAGGCGGCAACAACGATCCTTCTTACTGAGCGCTGTTTAACACGTTGATCGCTCACTGCCTTCTCAGGGCCCGCAGGCCCCATGTCTCCACCTCGTCCGGGCTTGCGATGCGGCCCAATATGGCGCTGGCGGCGGCTACCGCCGGGTTTGCCAGGTAGACCTCGGACTGGGGGCTTCCCATTCGGCCCACGAAATTGCGGTTGGTGGTTGAGATGCACCTCTCTCCGGGGGCCAGCACCCCCATATGGCAACCAGGGCACGGGCCACAGGTGGGCGTGCTCACCGCAGCGCCGGCGCGGACGAATATCTCGAGCAGGCCGCTATGCAGAGCCTCAAGATAGATGTCCTGGGTGGCGGGGATTATAATGAGGCGCACATCAGGGTAAACCTTTAACCCCCTGAGCACCAGGGCAGCCATCTCCAGGTCCTCCATGCGCCCGTTGGTGCAGCTCCCAATGACTACTTGGTCGATCTTGACCTCACCCACCTGGCTTATCGGTTTCGTGTTCGAGGGAAGGTGAGGGAAGGCCACCTGGGGTTCGAGTTGGGAGACATCGTATTCGATGACCTTCAGATATTGGGCATCCTCATCCGACTCGTAGGCCTGGTAGGGACGCAGGGCGCGGGACCGAATATACGTCAAGACCTTATTATCGATGTGGAAGAGTCCCACCTTCGCCCCAGCCTCTATGGCCATGTTGGCTATGGTGAAGCGACTGTCCATGCTAAGCTCATCGATGGCCTGGCCGCAAAACTCCATTGCTGAATAGAGCGCACCGTCGACACCGATGTCGCCGATGGTATAGAGAATGAGGTCTTTACCGGTGACCCACCTCCCCGGGCTGCCATGATAGACCAACTTTATCGTCGGGGGGACCTTCATCCATATCTCACCGGTGGCCATGGCGCAGGCGATGTCGGTGGAGCCCATCCCGGTGGCGAAGGCGCTTAAAGCGCCATAGGTGCAGGTGTGGGAATCGGCACCGACGACCACATCCCCGGGCACCACCAGCCCCTTCTCCGGCAGAAGCACATGCTCGATGCCGCCCTGACCCACCTCAAAATAGACCAGTCCCTGTTCCTTGGCGAACTCCCTCATAATCTTCGCCTGCTCTGCCGCGGGGATGTCCTTATTGGGGACGAAGTGGTCGGGGACCATAACCACCCGCTGCGGGTCGAACACCTTGGATACACCGAGGCGCTGGAACTCCCTGATGGCGATAGGGGCAGTGACGTCATTGGCCATAACCAGGTCAACCCTGACGTCTATGAACTCGCCGGGGCTGACCTTATCTTTCCCACAGTGGGCAGCAAGGATCTTCTCGGCTAGGGTCATGGCTAAGCCTTCGCTTTACTCATCCTCCTCAGATTCTTGAGGTGCTCGTCCTTATGGCCCGGCTGGAGGAAGGCGAGCTTTTCACAGGACTCAAACTCATGGCACTGGGCGCAGCTCTCATATCCCAGATTTCGGCAGCATGTCCTTATCTTACACCATGGATTGCCACCGCCCTCACGGCACCCCTTACACCTGAAGCCGGCAAGGGCATCGAGGGTCTTCTTGAAGGAATCGTAGTCCCCAAGGAAGGGGATGGAGGGCCATACCTGCTTTATCTTCTCCTCCCGCATCGCCCGGCGCAGCCCCTTGGCCGACTCGCTTATCGTTTTGGTATAGCCGAAGCACCGGCCGCACTCGAGGCCGCAGTAGGCGATGTGGACATCGGTTTTTGTCTCTGCCATTCTTCTTCCCCTGTTTGTTAACGCCCCAGCTATCAGGTGGTGAGAAGCACCGCCAGGGCCAGTATCAGGGCGGCGAGGCTACAGGAGAGGCTTGTCAGGATCAATGCCATAAGTATCTTAGAAGTTCGCTCCAGACCAGCGACGCGACTCTCGATCTTAGCTTCGTCCATTAGTACCCCCTAACTCTTACCCTTGGCCGCCAAAAGCCTATTAAGGGCGTTCATATAGGCCTTGGCTGAGGCGACGATGATATCGGTGGAGGCGCCGCGACCGGTATAGACCCTGCCCTCGCTCTCGATCCGTATCGTTACCTCACCGATGGCATCGATGCCCTCGGTGATCGCCTTGATGCTGAACTCGGTGAGGGTATTGGGCACGCCCACCAGGCGGTTGATAGCTCTATAAACAGCGTCCACCGGCCCAGTGCCCAAAGCGGCGTCGGCCAGGACTTTGCCATCCATGGTGGTAAGCCTCACCGAAGCTGTGGGCACGCTGTGGTCGCCACAGGAGACCTGCACATGATCCAGATGGTAGGCTTCAGTCACAGTGCGTAGCTCCTCGGCAACTAGCGACTCAAGGTCACGGTCGGTTACCACCTTCTTCTTGTCGGCGATATCCTTGAAGAGGGCGAAGGCGCGATTTAGGTCCTCGTCTCTCAAGGTATAGCCCAGCTCCTCCAGTCGCGCTTTGAAGGCGTGGCGTCCGCTATGTTTTCCCAGCACCAGCGTGCTCGATGGCAGCCCTATGGAGCGAGCATCCATAATCTCATAGGTGATGGGCTCCTTGAGGATGCCGTCCTGATGGATCCCTGACTCGTGGCGGAAGGCGTTGGCCCCTACAATCGCCTTGTTGGGCTGGATGGAGAAGCCGGTAAGCTCGCTCACCAGGCGGCTGGCCTTATATATCTGGGTAGTGTTGATATTGGTGGTCAGATTGAAGAAGTCCTTGCGCGTCCTCAGCGCCATGACGATCTCCTCCAGCGATGCGTTCCCGGCACGCTCTCCAATGCCGTTGATGGTGCACTCCACCTGTCGCGCACCCGAAGCCAGCGCTGCCAGGCTGTTGGCCACAGCCAGGCCCAGGTCATTGTGGCAGTGAACGCTGACCACAGCCTTATGGATATTGGGCACATTGTCAAAGATGCCCCTTATCAATCTACTGAACTCGGCGGGGGTGGTGTAGCCCACGGTATCGGGGATATTGACCGTTGTCGCCCCTGCCTCGATCACCGCCTCCAGAATCTGATAGATGAACTGAGGGTTGGTGCGGGTGGCATCCATGGGCGAGAACTCCACATCCTCAAGGTAGCCTTTGGCCCGAGCGACCATGTCGCGGGCCAGCTCCAGTATCTGGGCCTGTCCCATTCTCAGTTGATAGGTGAGGTGGATGTCCGAGCTGGATAGGAAGACATGGATGCGCGGCCGCTTTGCCTCCTTTATCGCTTCCCAGGCGCGGTCCACAGCCTCAGCGTTGGCATGGGCCAGGGCGCAGACTATCGGCTCCTTAACCTCCTGGGCGATGAGGCGCACCGCCTCGAAGTCACCGGGCGAAGCGATGGGGAAGCCAGCCTCGATAACATCCACACCCAACCTCTCCAGTTGCCTGGCCACCTCCAGCTTCTCATCGGTATTAAGGGTGGCCCCCGGCGACTGCTCCCCATCCCTCAGTGTGGTGTCGAAGATGATCACCCTCTCCATCTTTTCGTTCTCCCTTTTTCGCCCTCCCTAGCGGCTCAACACAGTGGTCAAAGCATTCAATTTAAGGCTCTAGAATCTCAACAACAAAATTCCAGCTCCATGCTCAGCGTCAACGGGACATATCCTCCCCGTCTACCCCTTGAGCCAGGGCATCATCGCCCTGAGTTTCTTACCCACCTCCTCGATCTGGTGCTCCGCCTCATGCCGGCGGTAGGCGTTAAAGCTGGGGCATCCCGCCTGGTTCTCCAGTATCCACTCCCGGGCGAAGGTGCCATCCTGGATCTCGGAAAGGATCTGCCACATCTCCTCCCGGACATAGTCATCGATGACCCGAGGCCCGCGGGTGTAATCGCCATACTCCGCGGTATCGCTCACCGAATAGCGCATATAGCCAAAGCCGCCCTGGTAGATGAGGTCAACGATGAGCTTCAGCTCGTGGCACACCTCAAAATAGGCGATCTCCGGCTGATACCCGGCCTCCACCAGGGTTTCGAAGGCGGTCTTGATCAGCGATGTCACCCCGCCACAGAGCACCGCTTGCTCCCCGAAGAGGTCGGTCTCCGTCTCCTCAGCGAAGGTGGTCTCCAGAACCCCAGCCTTGGTGCAGCCCAGGCCCTTAGCGTAGGCTAGAGCCATCTCCTTGGCCCTGCCCGAGGCATTCTGATGCACGGCGACCAGCGCTGGGGCGCAGGAGCCTTCGGTATAGAGTCGGCGCAGCATATGCCCCGGGCACTTGGGGGCGATCATGGTCACGTCTACGTGGGCAGGCGGCACGATCTGGTTATAGTGGATGTTGAAGCCATGGGCGAACATCAGCATATTGCCTTTGGCCAGGCCCTTTTCGATGGAGCTATGATAGACCTGGCGTTGCATCTGATCTGGGACCAGCATCACGATGATGTCCGCAGCCTTGGCCACCTCGTCAGCGGGCGCAACCTGAAAGCCAGCCTTCTTGGCACTTCGCCACGGCTCGCTGCCCTTAAGCTCGCCCACCATCACCTGGCAGCCGCTGTCCTTGAGGTTTAGCGAATGGGCATGCCCCTGGCTGCCGTAGCCGATGATGCCGATGGTCTTATCCCTAATGAGGTCCAGATTTGCGTCCTTATCATAATAGATTCTAGCCATTTCTACTCCTCACAGATTTGATATCTCATCGGGGACTTTCGCTTTTTTGGGGCGGGCGGCGGCTCGCCCCAGCTTTTCTCCCTCGATAGAAATTGGCCCTGCTGCCCCTCGGGTCATGGCTACTCGGCCGGTGCGGGCCACCTCCTTGATGCCAAAGCCCTGGAGCAGACGGTACAGGGACTCGATCTTATCCTCGTCGCCGGTGACCTCCACCACCAGTGAATCGGGGGCCACATCCACGATATTGGCCCGAAAGATGTCTACAATCTGGATGATCTCGCCCCTGGTGGCGGAGTTAGCCTTAACCTTGATCAACGCCAGCTCCCGGTCCACCATATTGTTCTCCGTTATATCGGCAACCTTGACCACATCAATGAGCTTATCGAGCTGCTTTCTTACCTGCTCCA
Source organism: uncultured Dehalococcoidales bacterium (assembly GCA_964431905.1). Lineage (GTDB taxonomy): Bacteria > Chloroflexota > Dehalococcoidia > E44-bin15 > E44-bin15 > CAYSLE01. The sequence continues at coordinate 6,966 of CAYSLE010000004.1, forward strand.
CAGAGGCAGCGGTGCCATCGACCACGATAGTCATCCGCGATAGCCCCGGCACCTCGCTATGCCCCACGGCGATGCTATCGATATTGAAGCCTCTCCTACGGAAGAGGCTGGCCACCCGATTCATGACCCCGGGCTTGTCCTCCACTAAAGCGATTAGAGTGTGCTTGGCCATTAACTTACTATTACCTCCTCCCTAGGCTGCTCCAGTATCTCAGCGATGGCAGCACCCGGAGGCACCATAGGGTAAACGTTTTCCTCAGGCTCGATCTGAAAGTCGATGAGGAAGGGGCCCTGGTGCTCCATTGCCCTCTGGATAGCGGGGATGACCCCCAGCCGGTCAGTCACCCTGGTTGCGGCGATGTCATAGGCCTCAGCCACCTTGACGAAGTCAGGGCCGGAGAGGGGTGTGGCCATATAGCGGCGCTTATAGAAGAGCTCCTGCCACTGCCTCACCATCCCCAAGAAACGGTTATTGAGGATCGCTATCTTTACCGCGAGGTTCTCTTGAGCGATGGTGCCCAGCTCCTGGATGGTCATCTGAAAGCCGCCATCGCCGGCGATGCACCAAACGGTCTCCCCAGGGCACCCTACCTTGGCCCCCACCGCTGCTGGGAGCTCAAACCCCATGGGGCCCAGGCCTCCCGAGGAAATGAGGGTATTGGGCCTATTATGCAGGAAGTATTGGGCGGCCCACATCTGGTTCTGGCCCACGCCGGTGACGATTATGGCGTCGCCCCTGGTTATCTCATAGATCTGGCGCACCACATACTGGGGGAGAAGGCTATCCGTCTCCCTGATCACTGTTGATGGGTGCTCCCTTTCCCACTCCTCGATCTGGGAGATCCACTGGATATGGTTCTGAGAGACGATTTCCTTATTGAGCGCCTCAAGCACATGCTTGACATCGCCGACAATGGGCAGGTCCACCCGCACATTCTTCCCGATCTCCGCGGGATCGATGTCAATATGTATGAACTGGGCATTGGGGGCAAAGCCTGAGACCTTGGCTGTAGCCCGGTCATCAAATCTCATCCCGATGGCGATAATGAGGTCGGCAGCATTCACCGCCATGTTGGCGTGCGCCATGCCGTGCATGCCGAGCATACCCAGGCTCAGCACATGAGACCCGGGGAATGAGCCGATCCCCAAGAGGGTGGTGGTCACCGGTATCTGGGCCTTCTCCGCCAGCTCTTTTAGTTCAGGTGAGGCTCCGGAGATGAGCACGCCCCTGCCGGCGATGATGAGAGGCCGTTTTGCCTCGTTGATTAGCTTAGCTGCCCTTTTTATCTGGGCCGGGTGACCGTGAACCGTTGACCTATAACCCCTCAGGTTCACCCTATCCGGATATCGAAACTCCGCCTCCTCAATGAAGACATCGCGCGGTATGTCGATGAGGACAGGGCCAGGCCTCCCCGTGCTGGCGATGTAGAACGCCTCTTTGACCACCCTAGCCATATCCGCAGCCGTCATCACCAGGTAGTTGTGTTTGGTGATAGGCAGAGTTATACCTGTGATATCGATCTCCTGAAAGGCATCCTTGCCGATGAAGGGCCGTGCCACCTGCCCGGTGATGGCCACCATCGGTGAGGAATCCAGGTAGGCAGCGGCGATGCCGGTGACCAAGTTAGTGGCTCCCGGGCCTGAGGTTGCGACACAGACCCCGACCTTCCCCGAGGCCCGGGCATAGCCATCGGCGGCATGGGCTGCCCCCTGCTCATGGCGAACCAAGATATGGCGGAGTTGGGGATAATCGACAAGGGCGTCATAGAAAGGCAATACCGCCCCGCCGGGGAAGCCGAACATGACCTCCACCCCTTCCTTGAGCAGGCTCTCACACAGGATCTGGGCACCGCTTAGCTTCATATCTGCCCCCTATCTCTCGAAAACTGCCCCTCTGCTCGCTGAGGTCACCTTCTCGGCATAGCGTAGCAGGTAACCGGCCTTTATCTTAGGCTCAAACCTCGGGAGCTGAGAAAGCCGTTTTTCTATCTCGTTATCGGTCAGACGGACATCGATTCTATGCTTTGGGATGTCGATCTCTATGGTATCGCCATCCCTCAAGGCGGCGATGGGACCTCTTGACGCCGCCTCTGGTGAGACATGCCCGATAGCGGCCCCCCTTGTTGCCCCGGAGAAGCGGCCATCGGTGATTAGAGCCACCTTATCATCAAGCCCCATGCCACTCAGGAGCGATGTTGGCACCAGCATCTCCCGCATCCCCGGACCACCCTTGGGCCCCTCGTAGCGGATGACTATCACCTCTCCCGGCTTAATAGAGCCGGCGAGAATGGCTTTGGTCCCCTCATCCTCGGAGTCGAACACCCTGGCCCGACCTTTATGGGCCAGCATCTGGGGGGCTACGGCGGCGTTCTTCACCACCGCCCCCTCCGGCGCCACATTGCCGAAAAGGATGGTGAGCCCTCCCGTAGCCGAGTAGGGCTGGGAGAAGGGACGAATTACCTGCTTGTCCTTTACCTGAGCCTCACCTAGCTCTTTAGCTAAAGGCTTCCCCGATACCCGCTTCACCCTCATATTGAGCAATCCCTGTATCTCCTTCATCACCGCTGCCATGCCGCCAGCACGGTCTAGCTCCTCAATGTGCTGTTCCCCCGAAGGGCTGATCTTGGCCAGGTGTGGCGTCTTCTCGCTTACCTTATTTACCTCCGAGAGGGGGAATTCGATCCCCGCCTCGTGGGCGATGGCTATGAGATGCAAAACTGAGTTGGTGCTCCCCCCCAGTGCCATATCCACAATGAAGGCATTCTCGATCGCCTTCCTGGTGATGATGTCGCGGGGACAAATATCCTTGGCCAGTAGCTCCATGACCTGCCTTCCCGCCTCTCGGGCCAGGCTGAGGCGGCGGGCATCGGCAGCGGGGATGGTGCCGTTTCCGGGGAGGGCCATCCCCAACGCCTCAGTGAGGCAGTTCATGGTATTAGCGGTGAACATCCCAGCGCAGCTTCCGCACCCGGGGCACGCCACCCGTTCCAGCTCAGCAAGCTCCGCCTGGCTCATCTCCCCCTTTGCCACCTTGCCCACCGCCATGAAGACAGTGTTCAAATCAACCTCTCTACCTTGCCAGTGCCCGGCCAGCATCGGGCCGCCGCTGATGAATATGGAGGGTATATTGAGCCTCACCGCTGCCATCAACATCCCGGGGATGATCTTATCGCAGTTAGGGATGAAAACCAGGGCGTCGAAGGCGTGGGCCTGGGCCACAATCTCCACCGAATCGGCGATAAGCTCGCGGCTGGGGAGGCTATACTTCATCCCGGCATGTCCCATGGCGATACCATCGCAGACGCCGATGGTGTTGACCTCAAAGGGAGTGCCGCCAGCGCTTCTTACCCCGCCCTTCACCGCCTCAGCGATAGACCTGAGGTGAATATGTCCGGGGATCACCTCGCTGAAGCTGTTTATTATGCCGATAAAGGGCTGCTCCAGCTCCCTATCGGTACACCCGACGGCGCGGAGCAAAGCGCGGTGCGAGGCCCGCTCCACACCCCGCTTCACCATTTCACTTCGCAACTAATCCCTCCCAACTGATTCGAACAAAGTATCATAGTGCTAATCAAGTTGTCAAGGAGCTTTGGCCGCGCCGATTAGCTCGGCGATGTCCTCCACCCCCTCCCGCTCCATGAAGCGCTCTATACCCTCGACAGCCTCGATAGGGGTATTGGGGTTGACAATGGTTGCGGTGCCGATTTGCACCGCACTGGCCCCAGCCATGATGAATTCCAGCGCGTCCTCGGCGGATGAGATGCCGCCGCAGCCGATAACTGGCACCCTGACCGCCTGGGAGACCTGATAAACCATATAAAGGGCGATGGGCTTGATCGCCGGCCCAGAGAGACCGCCGGTTATGCCCCCCAGGAAGGGCTTCCGTTTGGCTATATTAATAGCCATGCCGGCTACGCTATTGATCAGGCATATGGCATCGGCCCCAGCCTCGGCCACAGCCCGGGCGATGGAAGCGATATCGGTCACATTGGGGGTCAACTTAACGATAATGGGGAGGGTAGTCTGCGACTTCACCCCCCGCGTCACTTCAGCAGCCGTTTCCGCGCTCTTGCCGAACTCCACCCCGCCACGGGCGACATTGGGGCAGCTGATATTCACCTCGATGCCGCTTATCCCAGCTACCCCCTCTAGCTTGCCGGCGAGCTGGGCATAATCGGTGATGCTTTCCCCAGCGATATTTACAATCACCGCCACCCGCCAGGTGGCCCAGATGGGCGCCTTCTCCCTGACCACGGCATCGACCCCGATGTTCTGAAGCCCTATTGAGTTAAGGACTCCGGAGGCGGTCTCGAAAAGGCGAGGCTGAGGGTTGCCCGAGCGCGGCCTAAGGGTGGTCCCCTTGGTGACTATGGCGCCCAGCCTATCGATATCAACCAGGCTGGCATAGTCGGTGCCGTAGCCAACAGTTCCCGCCGCCGTCATCACCGGATTGGTTAGGAGTAGGCCATGTCGATTCGATGGGGCCAGTTGAACAGAAAGATTCAAACCGAAGCCTCCAACACTATTTCTTTATCATACTCCTTCCTAGCCCTCGGTTCAACCCACCGGTTGAATATCATGCATATGTGGGGTATTCTAGTATAAAGGGGAGGGTATTCCCCGGCGTAAAGGAGGGGATTCTTCATGCAATGGCTACGAGTGGTGGTGATTACGCTACTGGTGCTTGTCCTCATTTCCAGTGTCGGCTTTGCCGCATACTCCTTGGGTGAGGTCGCAGGCTATGAAGAGGGATATGACCTTGGCTACCAGCAGGGTTCCATAGCCGGAGCGGGAAGTGGATATACCCTTAGGAACCCAACATATCGCGAATTAAAGCGATTCTTAGAAGAGGATGAGACCAACGAGAATACGTATGTGGATGGCGTCTATACCTGCAGTAATTTTGCCTCAGATCTCAATAACAATGCCGAGGGAAAGGGCTTTCGCGCTGCATACGTCTATATCGAATATCCTGATGCCGCTCACAGTTTAGTCGCCTTCGAGACGGTGGACAGGGACTTGGTCTTCATTGAGCCCCAGTCCGATGATGAGGTAGTGGTTTCGGTGGGGATCAGCTTTTCCCAGGCTAACGGCTACTCAAAACCGAGTTATGATGACACTATCACCAGGTTCGTGGTCGTGTGGTAGATTTATTCCCCCTTCTTTCTACGCCTCAACCACCGCCTCCACCACGGGCGCCTGCCCTCAGTGAGCAGCTTCACCTGATCCTCCAGGTGTCGACACTGGGTCTGAAAGTAGGCTACCTGAGCATAAAGCTCAGCCTTTTCCTGCTGCAAGGCCCGGATCATGTCTAGAGCTTTGTCTAGCGCTGGAGAGGACAAATTGTCCACCGCTGCCGGCGCCTGTGACACCGGGCCAATGTCGCTAATGCGGTACTCCATGCCGTAGTGACCCGGCACCAAATCAGCTTTGACTTTGCCGCTTTTTATATGGCGCCGGATGGTCCGCTCGGAGAGGCCCAGGGCCTCAGCGGCCTCGGCAACTGTCAACCCCTGTCTAGACATCTGACCACTGCCCTTGACAAACTATAGCCAATGACTAGCCTTTTGTCAAGACCTTTGCCGATTCCTTGGGCTTATCCTGAGCCGTGGGGTTGATAATTTGCCCGCGGCGTAGTATATTACACAGGGGCAAAGGATATGAACTGGACGCAGGATGTATGGACATTAGTTATCGGGATCATAAGCATTCTCTTTGGCATCCTGGTAATTGCCAGGCCGAAAGTTCTGGCCTATGTTGTAGGCGCCTATTTAATTGTGGTGGGCATCCTGGCACTGGTGAGATTTTTCCTGTAGATCGGTTTAGACTGAAAAGGGTGCTCACATAACAGGGCCTGTGATTCTGTAGTTCTATTCGAAGCGGAAAAGCCAGCGTAGCTCAGTGGTAGAGCAGCGGTTTCGTAAACCGCCGGTCATCGGTTCGAATCCGATCGCTGGCTCCAGGAGGAACAGTGAGCAGACTAGTAGAGCAGTTACGCCAGATCGCTCGAGGCTCGGTCCAACCCCTGGGTTTCAGGGCAGCGGCATCTACATCCAAGAGCCCGCCGATGGCGCTGATCGCTTGCCTGGCTGAAGGTGCGGCCCGGGCTGCCACTACATGCAAGGGCAGCGCTGATGCTGTGCTGTTGAAAGGGGTGTTGAGCCGGGGGAAGCTTGTCCCTTCCCTCGGAGAGCTCCCCTGGGGGGCAGTCATTGATCAGGCCACTGAGGAAGAGCTCAGCAATCTCAAAGGGGAGGGTTGCGATTTTACGGTCTTCGACGCGGCAAAAGCGCCTGCCATCGTGCTTCAAGGTGAGAAGTTGGGCAAGATCGTGGAGATCTACCCCTCGCTGGCCGATGGCTTGGTCCGGGCTATCGAACAGCTACCTATCGATGCGGTGCTTATCGGAGGTGAGCCTTCCCTGTCGGTACATCGCCTGATGGAATGCCGACGTGTGGCTAACCTGCTGCGGAAGCCCCTAATTGCCTTAGCACCCCTTGAAATGTCGCCGGAGGACCTCGAAGGGCTACGCGATGCCGGAGTGGCAGGGGTGGTGGTTGAGGTCAAGGGGGAAGCCAAGGAAGAGCTTTTAGGGTTGAGACAGACCATTAATGCGTTGCCGCCTTCGAAGAGGAAGAGAGAGAAGGCTGAGGTTTTGCTCCCTCACATCCCGGAGGAGACGACACAGGTGGAGGAGGAGGAAGAGTAGCCTTCGGTCTATACTCCTTACTCGAGCCGCCTCATGCTGGGGTACAAGATAGCCACCGCCAGGGTGAACAGGATAATGATCACAGCGCCCCCGGCCACAGCGGTGGTCGTCCCTATAGCCTCAGCCACGGCCCCCAGAGGCAGCGTCCCCATCGGCATAAGGGCGAAGGTGATCATGTATATGCTCATTACCCTCCCCAGTATCCGCCGCGGCACATTGGTCTGGAGCAGGGTGTTGTTTACTGCCATGTAACCAGCACCACCAGCGCCCGCCCCCACCAGTATCGCTAAAGAGAGGGCGTAGGAGCGAGACAGGCTGAAGAAAACTAGCATCACCCCAAAGACTAAAGCCAGGCCCAAGAGCAGCATCCCCTTCCGCCTGAAATCGCCCAGGGAGGCAATGGCCAGGGTGGCCATCAGGGCCCCCAGCCCGGTCATAGCCATGAGTAATCCATAGCCAGTTTCGCTAAGCCCCAAAACCTCGCTGGCGAAGGCCGGCATTAGGTTCATGTAGGGCAGGCCAAAGGTGAGGGGAACGAAAGCCATCGCCAGCAGCGATATGACAAGAGCGCTGTGACGGACATAGCTCAGCCCCTCTAAGAGATCGCGCCATATGTCCTTGAAGAATTGGAGCAGGGTATTACGGCTGTAGTTGCCAGTCTCGCCCGAAGCATGTGCTATTACTACCTCTGGGGTCGGCGTCGCCACTACCGAAGGTAGTGATATCATGAACAGCAGGGCAGTGGCGGCCACATTGAAGGCCACAACCACATAAAAGACCCCAGCGTAACCGATGACGGCCAATAACGCCCCACCCAGGGCGAAGCCGATGAACCGCGTCACGTTCATAGCTGTGGCGTTGAGGGAGATGGCGTTTAGCAGCTCCCTCCTCGGCACCAGTTCGGGGATTATGGCTTGGCGCGCCGGGCCGTTGAATACGAAGGTGAGCCCGATAGCAACTCCTGATGCCACGAGGTGCCAGTATTCAATCATATTCACTGTTATCAGGACGGCTATGACCAGATTGATAAGGGCATTAGCCGCCTGGGTGGCGATAAGTATATTCCGCTTGTTCCACCGGTCGGTTACCGCACCGCCGAATATGGAGAGGAGAAGGATGGGGACTCCGAAGGCAAAGCTCACTATCCCCAGAGCAAGCTCCGAGCTCGTCATATCCCACACCAGCCACCCACGGGCGATGATCTGCATCTGAAGCGCGGCGAAGGAGGCCACCGACCCTAGCCACAACCAGCGAAAGTTAGTGTTCCGCAGCGAGGTGAAGGTGCGAATCCGAGCCTGTTCCGGGGTCACCACCGGCAGTCCGCTCTCCCCCAGGGGCGCGGGCCCTTTTAAGTCTTCCGGCCGCCTATTTTTCATCGTCGTCTAGCAACGGAAATGTATCCCATAGAATAAGGGCTGGTCTCTCCACTGTCAAGCAACATGTTGACGTGGCAATAGATTGCGGGGTAGAATGCAACATCATGAGGGCAAAACTCCTTTTCGGCACCGGAGGTACCCCTCACAGCTCCCGGTCGCCCAGCACCGAGTCCGGCATTAAGCGGATAGCTGAGCTCGGCCTTGGTTGCATGGAGGTGGAGTTTGTGCGGGGGGTGAGGATGAGTGAAAAAGCGGCCAGGGAGGCGGGGGAGGTGGCCAAGAGGAGGGGGGTGAAACTCACCGCCCATGCTCCATATTTCATCAATCTCAATGCCCATGAGGAGGAGAAGGTCGTTGCTAGCCGGCAGAGGATTATCCAGACCGCCCGCATTGCCTCCCTTCTCGGGGCCGAGGGCATCGTGTTTCATGCCGCCTTCTATCTCAATGACCCACCGGCAACAGTCTACCCTAGGGTCAAAGAGATGCTGGAGGGGATGGTAAGAGAGCTCCGGGCTGAGGGCAATCGGGTTTTGCTCCGAACGGAGATCACGGGGAAGGGGAGCCAATTCGGCACCGTGGAGGAGGTGCTCAACCTGAGCGCTGAGATCGAGGGCATTGCCCCCTGTATTGACTTTGCCCACTGGCACGCACGCACGGGAAGATTCAACTCCTACCAGGAATTCCTGGCGTTGCTGAAGCAGGTGCAGGGCAAGCTGGGGAGGTCGGCTTTGGATACTATTCATATACACCTTTCAGGGATTAAATATGGCAAGCAAGGGGAGATTGCGCATTTGAACCTGAAGGATTCGGATTTGCGATATGTGGAGCTGCTTACGGCGTTGAAGGAACTGGAGGTCAAGGGGGTTATCATCTGTGAAAGCCCAAATCTGGAAGAGGATGCGTTGCTCCTTCAAGAGACCTACAACTCGGTGTGAGATTTGCCAGGGTCACAATTCCTTGCGCAAAAGCGTTTGCCAGGATAGCACGGCGCACAGCGCTACCAAACCAAGGTTGATGCCAACAGACCCCCAGGCGCTGGGGCCAGGCCCAGCCACCATGCGTTGCCCCCAGCTAATTACCCCCATCGGGGCATAGAGTTCCAGCTGAGGGATGAACGATAAGGCCCATATCCCCACTATTGCCACCAGGGCTAGCCCACCTGCGGCCAGTTGGCTCTTGAAAAACGTGCTGCACAACAAAATCGCGGCAAGACATACCAGAAAGAAGAGGCCAACCAGCAGATTGGCCGCAATGAAGGAGGAGACATTCAGTTCGCCGAACAGGATGGCGGTATATGAACCGCAAGCCACCGCGCCCCCAACAAGTCCTGCAGCAAAGGTGACAGCGAGCGCAGCCAGCTTTGATGTGACAAAGGTGCCCCGCCCCACTGGCTTGCTCAGCGTCATCGCTGCCGTGCCGCGCTCCCGCTCCCGAGCCACCGCTCCCATCGCCACCAGGATCACTACTACGATGCCTATCTGGGTGATAGACTCGAAATACTCGCCGACTACATCCGCCGCAGTGAAATCGGGGATCGGTATAGGGGTGCTATCACCGGTGGTCTGCAGTAGCGACGGCAGATAGTGGAGAAGTAGGGGTGTCCCCAGCCCCAAGAGCAGGAAAAAGACAACAGTTATCAGAAGCTTGTAGGTTCTGACGTGGTCTCGCAGTTCCTTTTTCAGCAGGACGGTGAAGCCACTCATTCCTTGACCCTGCTGCCCATTAACTGAACAAAGACCTCCTCAAGGCTTGGCGACGTCAGTTCATAGTGAAGCAAGGTTAGCCCGCTCTCCACTACCATCCTGGGCAGCTCTCGCTTTGCCATTGTTACATCGTTCACGTGAATATGCAGCACAGCCTCATCGCCTCGGTGCTCCTCTTCTACCCCTAGCACCCAGGGCAAAGGCCGCAACGACTGGGTCAGGGAATTGGCCTCCCCCTCAAGGTGCAGGTCGAAGATGGGCTGGGCAAATCGGCGGCGGAGAACCTCCGTCCTTTCCTCGATGACCAA
>CAYSLE010000004.1:17161-24229 GCA_964431905.1 uncultured Dehalococcoidales bacterium
TCGTCGCAACGCTTCTTGTTCTCCGAGGGGGATAGGTGAAAAAGCTCACCCACATAGGTCAAAAATCCCCGCCCTGTCATCCAGTGGTAGAAGGCCGGTTCCTCGGGAAGGTATCCCATCTTGCTCCGCAATGAAGCTGAGGCGGGGGCTACCGCTTCACCCATCACCCAAGCCTGGCCCCGGGTGGGTCGACTCAGCCCGGTCAACATCCTCACCGTGGTCGTCTTTCCCGCACCATTGGGGCCGAGAAAACCGAAGATCGCCCCCGGCTCCACGGTCAGGTTGAGAGCGTCCACGGCAACGATGGCGCCGTATTGCTTGGTCAGGCCTTCACATCTTATCGCTTCCAGCTAACTTCAATCCTCCTCCCGCCCGATGGTAAGGTATAGAATAGGGCCGATGATGCTCACGAAGACGATCACCAGAACCCACACCAGCTTGTTGCCCCCTCTAACCCTATTCCGCTTCACCAGGTCATACAGTGCGAATCCGAGGAGGACAAACTGGATGACGGCCAAGGGGATGATTAAGAGAATTTCCTGGCTCATATGCTAACAACCCTGGGGTTTACCCGGCACTTCTCCGCGGTGATAATAGCATCGATCTGAGCCACTGCCAGGTCCACCCTATCCTGGTGGTTCACCACCACATAATCGAAAAGCGGCAGCCGCTCCATCTCCTTGTGGGCAGTCTCGATGCGTTGATTGAAGTCCACCGCTGATTCGGTTTGGCGCTGCCGCAGTCGTGCCACCAGTTCCTCCATGGAGGGAGGGGCCAGGAATATGAGCAGCGCTTGAGGCGCAATGCTCTTGATCGTTGCCGCCCCCTGGACATCGGCCTTCACTATGACATCTCGCCCTGCTTTAAGCGGTGGCTCTATCTCCCGCCGCAGCACCCCGTAGAGGTTGCCGTAGACCTGAGCCCATTCCAGGAGTTCCCCCCTTTTCACCATATCCTGGAATTTCTCCACGGACACGAAGTAGTAATCCACCCCCTCCTCCTCCCCTTGGCGCTGAGGGCGTGTGGTTGCGGTGACGGCGTAGTGAAAGGGGCGCCCCAGTTTCTTTATTCCGCCGACCACGGCGTCCTTGCCCACGCCGGAAGGGCCGGAGAGCACGATGAGCAGGGGGTTGGCTGCGGGCAGGGGGTATTGGCTTTCCTTCAGCTTTGGGCCTCCCGACTGGTTGTCAGCCTGCCGGCGATGGTCTCTGGGGCAATGGCCGCCAGCACAATGTGGCCGCTGTCCATGATGAGAACCGCCTTTGTCTTTCTGCCATTGGTCATGTCGATGAGCATACCATTGCCCCGGCTTTCGTGAACCAGGCGCTTGGTCGGCGCTGAGTTGGGGGAGGCCATGGCAATAACCCTATTTATCGCCAGAACATTACCGAAACCGACATGAATAAGCTCTGTAGTCATTTGCCTCTTTGTCCCCGATAAATCAAGGACTGTTCTTTAACCCCCTTTCCATTAGATTCTATAGCTGGGTGAGCCTCTCCAGGTCCCGCCAGAAGCCGGGATAGGATATGGCTGCCACCTCGGCATCATGGATCACCGTTTCCCCCCCAGCCAGTAGCCCGGCAATGCCCAGGGCCATGGCCAAGCGGTGATCGTAGTGGCTGGAGCAATCGCCACCCTCAAGCCTTCTGCCACCGTGAATGATCATGCCATCAGGTAGCTCCTCTATATCCGCCCCCAGCCGCGATAGCTCCTTGACTGTAGCTGCGATCCTATCCGCCTCCTTGACCCTGAGTTCTTGGGCATCTCTAATTATCGTTGTCCCCCGGGCGAAACAGCCGGCAAGGGCAACTAGAGGGAGCTCATCGATGAGCCGGGGGATGAGTTCCCCGCCAACTTGCGTTGCCACCAGCTCGCTGGACTCTACCTCAAGGTCAGCTACTGGCTCGCCGCCTTCCCTTCGCTGGTTCTCCACCCTGAGCCTGGCCCCCATCTGGAGCAGGACATCGATGATTCCACTCCGGGTCGGGTTGACCCCGGTATTTTTAATCCTGATGCGAGCGTTGGGGTGAATGGCACCGGCCACCAGCCAGAAGGCGGCGGAGCTTATATCCCCTGGAACATGAACATCGATGGCTGTGAGGGAGGCAGATGGCATAAGGGTAATCCTGGTGCCATCGCACTTTAGATTGGCCCCCATGGCCCTGAGCAGGCGTTCAGTGTGATCACGAGAGAGAGCCGGTTCCTCAACGGTGGTCTCTCCTTGGGCAAAAAGGGCAGCGATGAGGAGCGCTGACTTTAGCTGGGCGCTGGCTACCGGGAGGCGATAGTCTATACCCCGGAGTTGACCTCCCTTGATCGCCAGCGGCGCCAGAGAACCGTCTCCCCGGCCCCATATCTCAGCTCCCATCAAGCGTAGAGGGTGGACCAGCCGGCCCATGGGCCGTGAGCGAAGCGACTCATCGCCGGTGAGTATGGAGAGGAAGGGCTGAGCCGCCAACAGCCCAGCCAGAAGGCGCATAGTGGTGGCACTGTTACCGGCATTGAGCACATCGGGCGGCTCACGAAAGCCACCTTTTCCCACCCCGGATACGGTTAGCACGCCCGAACCCTCGATGATCTCCACCCCCAAGGCCTTCAGACAGGAGACCGTGGCCCAGCAGTCATCGCCCGGGGCGAAATTCTCGATCATAGCTCTGCCCCGAGTCATGCTGTTCAAGAGGACGGCGCGGTGGGAGACGGACTTATCTCCTGGCGGGGTAACCTCGCCCCTAAGACCGGAGCACCCCTTTATCCGCCGCTCCACAATGGCCCCTTTCCTACGAACCTAGTCTCAGCCAACCTTCCCTTGCCTCCCTTGCTCGCACAAAGGCCTCCTCCAAGCCCTTATCCCCGCTCACCAGGCTCCGGAATCGCTCTAATTCCTGGATATATTCATCCAGCCAGCGCAGGATAGGCTCCTTATTGGTGATGCAGATATCCCGACTCATCTCCGGGCTACCCGAGGCCAGGCGGGTGAGGTCGCGAAACCCGGTGGCGGCGAGCTTTGCCATCTGCGGCCACAGGGGACTTTCTGTGGCCATAGAAACAAGGGCTGTGGAGATAATTATAGAGAGATGGCTGATGGCGGCCACCAGGCTGTCATGCTCTGAGGCATCGATGAAAACGGGCCTAGCCCCGATCTTCCTCACCAACTCCTCCAGCGTATCGAGCGCCTCTTTGTTAGAGCTTGGCCCAGGGACTAGGCAATAGGTGCATCCAAGGAAGAGGTCGGCATCGGCGGCCTCGATCCCTGAGGTCTCCTTGCCCGCCATGGGATGCCCCCCAATGAAGCTTACCCGTGGGGGCAGAGACTCCGCGGCCCAGCCCATAACCTGCGCCTTGGTGCTGGCGGCATCGGTGACAATACAGCCTGGGCTAAGGCTGCCCTCGATCTCGGCCAGTATCGCCTTGATGGCCATGGCTGGGGTGGCGATAAAGACCAGATCAGCGCCCCTCACCGTCGAGCTCAGACTTCCTTCAGTGCGGTCCACCGCCCCACGCTCGATAGCCCGGGATGCGACCTCAGGCCGGCGAGCGAATCCCACCACTTCTATATCCGCCTTCGCTTTCCTCAGGGCCAAACCCATTGAGCCCCCGATTAACCCTAGCCCGATGATGGCCATCCGGCTCATGCCACACCTCATATGTGCTAGAATCAGACCATTATAGCACACTGGCACTTATTATGAAAAGAAACCCCCTTCGGAGTAGTATATAGGCTTGACATTCTGGAAAACGGCGAGTATAATATAATCCCCAGAGGCCCTTAACTGGAAATCGATTCCGCCAAGAATTCTCATATTGTAGACACCCCTGAGAAGGGAACCCTTCTTTAGTTTATAGAGTTCAAGATTGAAAGTTTCCTCTTTGCCCCGTAAGGAACCTAAGGGATGGCAAAGTATATCTTTGTGACTGGGGGCGTGGTCAGCTCGGTGGGGAAAGGGATCACCGTCGCCTCTATAGGAAAGATTCTGAAGAGCCGCAATATCTTGGTATCAGTCCAGAAGCTCGACCCATACATCAATGTCGATCCGGGGACGATGTCACCCTATCAGCATGGCGAGGTCTTCGTCACTGAGGATGGTGCCGAGACCGATCTCGACCTGGGTCATTACGAACGTTTCATCGATATCAGTCTCACCTCTGCCTCCAGTGTGACCACGGGGCAGATCTATAGTTCCATCATCGCCCAGGAGAGGCGGGGGGATTTCCTCGGTGGCACGATTCAAGTAGTGCCTCACGTTACCAATGAGATAAAGCGCCGTTTCAGAGAGGTGGGCCAGCAAAGCGAAGCCAGCGTGGTGATTGTGGAGGTGGGGGGCACGGTGGGCGATATCGAGGGGCTTCCTTTCCTGGAGGCCATCCGCCAGATGAGGAGCGATGTGGGGCGGGAGAACGTCCTCTACGTTCATGTCACCCTCCTTCCCTACCTCTCGACTACCGGCGAATTGAAGACCAAGCCCACCCAACACAGCGTCAATGAACTGAGGCGGATCGGTATCCAGCCCGATGTTATCGTATGTCGCAGCGACTATCCTATCACTGAGGAGATCAGAGATAAGATCGCCCTTTTCTGCGATGTCGATCGCCGGGCTGTGGTTCCCCTGCCCAGCCTGCCGGTTATCTATGAGACCCCGCTGCTTCTGGAGGAGGCGGGATTGGGGCAACTGATCATAGAAATGCTCCATCTGCCCCAGGGAGGCAGCGACCTCAGCGAGTGGCGACGCGTTGTAGAGCGGATGAAGGAGCCCAAGGAACCGCTCCCCATAGCCATTGTGGGCAAATATGTGGAGCTCCGTGACTCATATATCTCGGTGCGTGAGGCACTGCGTCACGCCGCGGTGTACCACGACCGAGACGTGGAACTCCACTGGATTCACTCCGAGGATTTGGAGAAGGATGGCAATGAGGCATTGCTCCAATCGGTCCACGGGGTCATCGTCCCCGGAGGCTTTGGGGTTCGAGGGATTGAGGGTATGGTGATCGCCGCCCGATATGCCCGAGAGAACAAAGTCCCTTATCTGGGTCTATGCCTCGGGATGCAGGTTATGGTTATTGAGTTTGCTCGGTATGTGCTGAACTCCCCCGAGGCTAACTCCACTGAATTTAATCCAAAGACTCCACATCCGGTGATCGACCTGCTTCCGGAGCAGCGAGAGGTGAAGCACAAGGGGGGCACGATGCGCTTGGGCACATACCCCTGCCATCTGGTAAGAGGGACAAAGGCGGCTTCAGCCTATGGGGATGATGTGGTCTATGAGCGCCATCGCCACCGCTTCGAGTTCAACAACGATTATCGGGAGACACTGGAGAGGGCCGGAATGACTTTCAGCGGCCTTTCCCCAGAAGGGAGGTTGGTGGAGATCAGCGAGATCCGAGACCATCCATTCATGGTGGGTTGCCAGTTTCACCCTGAATTTCGCTCTCGCCCTAACCGTCCCCATCCCCTTTTCCGCGATTTCATTGGGGTGGCCAAGGGGGTGCTCCGTGAAGGGGACCAGCATCTCTTGCCATTGTAACAGCCACATCAGACCGAGCAAGTAAGGTGGACTCAAATGCGCATCTTTCTTGACACAGCGAACATCGAACATATCCGCCATGCGGCAAAGCTTGGCATCATCAGCGGTGTGACCACAAACCCATCGCTGGTGGCCAAGGAGGGGGCGGTTGACTTCAAGACGGCGATCCTCGAGATCTGCTCCATCGTTTCCGGCCCCATCTCCGTCGAGGCGCTGAGTTTGGAGGTCGAGGGCATGATTGCGGAGGCGCGCCGTCTCTCCTCGTGGGCCCAAAACATCGTGGTCAAGATACCGGCATCGGAGGCCGGGCTCGAGGCCATAAGCGTGCTCTCCCGGGAGAATGTAAAGACCAACTTGACCCTTTGCTTCTCAGCAAATCAGGCCCTCCTTGGCGCCATTGTCGGGGCAACCTATGTCAGCCCTTTTGTGGGGCGGCTCGATGACGTCGGCCATGAGGGCATGGAGGTGGTCGCCGATGCGGTGGAGATCTTCAAAAAACACGATCTCGGCACTCAGGTTATCGCTGCTAGCCTTCGCCATCCCCTCCATGTAATCGCTGCGGCCAAGGCTGGGGCTCACATTGCAACAGTCCCCTATGCGGTGCTGATGCAGATGATCAGGCACCCGCTTACCGATATTGGAATCGCCCGTTTTGCCGAAGACTGGAGGAAGGTGACGAAAAAATGAGCATGAATCTGGTAGAACTAGATGCCAAGACGCGAGATGAGCTGCTGGAAATGGCCAAGGCATTGGGCCTTACCGGCGTTGGCCAGCTAAAGAAGCAGGATCTGATATTGAGGCTGCTCCAGGCGAGCGCTGAGCTTCAGGGCAATATCTTCAGCGGCGGTGTGCTGGAGATCGTGGATGAAGGCTATGGTTTCCTCCGCCACGATGGCCTTAAGCCCGGAGCCAACGATGTTTATGTCTCTCAATCCCAGATCCGCCGCTTCGGGCTCAGAACTGGCGACATGGTCACCGGTCAGGTGAGGGCGCCGAAGAACGGAGAGCGATACAACAGCCTTTTGCGCATTGAAGCGGTCAATGGTATTGACCCGGAGCAAGCGAAGAACCGCCCTTACTTCAACTCCCTCACCCCCATCTTCCCTAACCGGTTTATCAATTTGGAGACCACCCCCAATAATCTCGCCACCCGCCTCTTAAACCTGATCGCGCCCATCGGGCGAGGGCAGCGGGGGCTTATCGTCTCTCCTCCCAAGGCGGGAAAGACCATACTGCTCAAGCACATCGCCAATGGCACCGCCGCCAACCATCCTGACATCCATCTCATGATCTGCCTCATCGGGGAGCGCCCGGAGGAGGTCACCGACATGGAGCGCTCAGTGAAGGCGGAGGTGATCAGCTCCACCTTTGACGAACCGGTGGAGAGCCACACCAGGGTGGCCGAGCTTGCCCTGGAGCGGGCCAAGCGCCTGGTGGAGAATGGGAGGGACGTAATGATCCTCCTCGATGGCATCACCCGCCTCACCCGCGCCTACAACCTGGCCTTGCCTCCCAGCGGTCGCACCCTCTCCGGAGGCATCGACTCGGT
>CAYSLE010000005.1:0-10025 GCA_964431905.1 uncultured Dehalococcoidales bacterium
TGCTTGAACAAGGTGGACCTGGTGGAAGATGAAGAGCTACTGGAGGTGACCGAACTGGAGTTACGGGACGAGCTATTCCCCAAATACATGCCAGGCAAGGATATCCCAATAGTGCGGGTGAGTGCTCTCAAGGCTTTGGAGTGTGGCTGCGGCAAGAGGGAGTGTCAGTGGTGCGGCGCGATATGGAAGCTACTGGATACTATAGATGACTACATCCCAGTCCCAGTGCGCCCCAAGGACAAGCCATTCTTGATGCCGGTTGAGGATGTCTTCAGCATAAAGGGGCGGGGGACTGTGGCCACCGGCCGTGTCGAGCGGGGTGTGATCAAGCCCGGGGATGAGGTGGATATCGTGGGCTTAAAAGAGACCCGGAGGACAGTAGTAACCAGCCTTGAGATGTTCCACAAGATTCTGAATGAGGCGGAGCCCGGCGATGCTGTCGGTTGCCTGCTGAGAGGGCTGGAAAGAGATGACGTGCTGCGGGGCATGGTATTGGCCGCCAAGGGGTCGATCAAACCTCACACCGATGCCGATGCTCAAGTATACGTATTGACCAAGGAAGAGGGGGGCAGACACACCCCATTCTTTACCGGATACAAGCCCCAGTTCTTTGTCAGAACCACCGATGTTACTGGGATCATTCAGTTGCCCGAGGGGGTGGAGATGGTGATGCCCGGTGACAACATAAAGATGAAGGTGAAGCTCATTGAGCCGGTAGCGCTGGAGGAGGGGCTGCGCTTCGCCATTCGTGAAGGCGGCCACACCGTTGGCGCTGGTGTGATCACTAAGGTCGCTGACTAGGGGAGGTTCATTGGCTAAGAAGGGAAGCCCTAGGGTTATTATTCATCTTGCTTGCACCGAATGCAAGGATAGGACATATACCACAACTAAAAACAGGAAAAATGACCCGGAGCGGCTGGAGCTTAGAAAGTATTGTCCGCGGTGTCGCACCCACACCGTCTATCGCGAAGTGAGATGAGGAGCAGGTGGTGGCAAGAAGGCCAATCATCTCAAGATTTGTTGCCTATATACGGGAGATCGTAGCCGAGCTTAAGAAGGTAGTCTGGCCCACTAGGGAAGAGACAAGACGGCTCAGCACAATGGTCATTGCTATTGCCATCGCCGTAGGGGTGCTTCTGGGAGCCATCGATCTGGGTTTCACTCGTCTGGTCGATCTATTTCTGGGGGGGTGAGGGTATAGGGAAGCGAGTCATGAACCCCGCGAGGGGTTTTCCTTTTGATTTGAGGTGAGAGAGCATGGGAGAGGGTGATAGGCATTGGTATGTGATCCATACCTACTCCGGTTACGAGCAACGGGTTAAGACAAACCTGGAGCATCGCATCAAATCTATGGATGCTGAAGACAAGGTCTTCCAGGTGGTCATCCCTACCGAGAACGAGATCGAGATCAAGGATGGGCAAAAGCGAACCGTGGCCAGGAAGGTCTTCCCCGGCTACATCCTGGTTGAGATGTTGATGACCGATGAAAGTTGGAATGTGGTCCGGAATACCCCGGGGGTTACCGGTTTCGTCGGTGCCGGGACCAGGCCCATCCCCCTGGATGAGGGGGAGGTCAAGGCTATCTTCGAGCAGATGGAGGCGGAGACGCCCCGCATTAAGGTTGGTTTTAGGAAGGGTGAAAGCGTGAGGGTGGTCGACGGCCCCTTCATCGATTTCATCGGTGTTGTCGATGAGATCAATGCCGAGAAGGGGAAGGTGAAGGTGCTTGTTTCCTTCTTCGGTCGGGAGACACCGGTGGAGCTCGATTTCCTTCAGGTGGAGAGGCTTTAGATGTTGGTGCAACCTGTGGATAAGTATTATCGCGTTAATGGCCTCAGGCTCCACTATCTAGATTGGGGCCCTGAGGGAAAGCAGGCTATGCTCCTATTGCACGGCTTCACCACTATGGCTCATGCCTGGGACTTCTTCGCCCCCGCCTTTCGCCATCGCTATCATATCCTGGCCCTGGATCAGCGGGGGCACGGCGATAGCCAGTGGCCTAGGGATGCCGACTATACCACCGAGGATCATCTCAGCGATATCGCCGGTTTCGTCGATGCCCTTAACTTGCAAAACTTCGTGCTCATGGGCCACTCGATGGGTGGCCGCAACGCCATAATGTATGCCGCCTGTTTCCCAGAGAAGGTGGCGCGCCTGATCCTCATCGATAGCCGCCTGGATAGCGATCCTGTAGCCTCAGAGGCGTTGGGGCAGCTTCTTACAGCTATCCCGGAGGAGATAAGCTGCGTTGAAGAGCTTGCGCCTGAGCTGGCACGGCTCTATCCCTACCTCTCTCCTCAGATGTGTATACACCTTGCCTATCATGGCCTGAAGCCGGCGGGAAACGGCAAATTCACCCCCAAATACGACCTCAGGATGAGGATCCAATCGGCGCGGGCAAGTTACGGGGTCAGCGATCTCTGGCTCTTTTTTGAGCTTATCACCTGCCCCATTCTCATCGTTCGCGGTGCGGAAAGCCCGATTCTTTCCCCGGAGGCGGCGCGAAGGATGTGTCAGGTGAATCCTAACGCCCGTTTGGTGGAGGTGGAGCAGGCGAGCCATATGGTGCCTCAGGAGAGCCCCATAGCCTTTGAGAAGGCGGTGAGACGTTTTTTGGAAAGCGAGGGATAGGATTGGCCAAGAAAGTTAAAGCGGTGATAAAACTTCAACTCCCCGCCGGGCAAGCAAGCCCAGCCCCTCCCGTGGGCACGGTTCTGGGGCAGCATGGATGCAATATAATGGCCTTCTGCAAGGAGTATAATGAGCGTACCGCAGCGCAGGCAGGCTCCATTATCCCTGCGGAGATCACTATTTATGAGGATCGCTCCTTTAGCTTTGTTCTCAAAAGCCCGCCCGTGGCTGATCTCCTGCGCCGGGCGCTCGGCGTAGAAAAGGGGAGCGGCACGCCCAATGTGCAAAAGATCGGCAAGCTATCCCGGGAGAAGATCCGCGAGATCGCTGAGCTCAAAATGGGCGATCTTAATGCTGCCGATGTCCAAGGGGCGATGAGAATAATTGAGGGGACGGCGAAAAGCATGGGGATCGAGGTGGAATAATGGCTAAACACGGCAAGAAATATCAAGAGGCGACGAAGCTGGTGGACCGGGCCATGGAGTATGACCCCAAGGTGGCCATTGAGCTGGCAAGAAAGGCAGCCTACGCCAAGTTTGACGAGACCGTGGAGCTACACATCGATCTGGCTCTCGACCCACGTCACGCCGACCAGCAGGTGAGAGGGGTGGCTAGTCTCCCTCACGGGCTGGGGAAGCGGGTGAAGGTTCTGGTTTTCACCCAGGGTGAGGCGGTACGAATCGCTGAAGAGGCGGGGGCTGACTTTGTGGGTAGCGATGACTTGGTAAAGAGGATTGAGGAGGGCTGGCTCGATTTCGACGTCGCTATTGCCACCCCGGATGTGATGGGCAAGGTGTCAAAGCTGGGCAAGATACTCGGCCGCCGCGGGATGATGCCCAATCCAAAATCGGGGACAATTGTGCCGCCGCAGGACCTACCTCGGGCTGTTGCCGATGCTCGAAAGGGGCGGGTGGATTTCAGAATGGACAAATCGGGCGTTATTCACCTCCCCGTGGGTAAGCTTAGCTTCGACGATGATAGACTGTTGGAGAACCTGGGCGCATTGATAGAGAGCATACTCCGATCCAGGCCTAGCGGTGCCAAGGGGCAGTTTATTAAAAGCGCCTTCCTGTCCACATCGATGGGGCCGGGGATCAAGCTCGATCTGAAGCCAACCCTGGCGCTGCGTTCGCCATGAGGTTTTTGATCGAGCTACTTCGTTAACAAAGCAATAGAATAGGCCCAGGAACGAGGCCTAGGTCGAAAAGAAGCCATAGACAGCGGGCGCCTTCTGAGCTTAATGAGTTGCCCGCCGAGGCAGTAATCAGAGCCCTTGTGTCTATGGCACAGGGGCTTTTTTTTGGAGGTTAGTATGCGCAAGGAGGAGAAAAAGGAGGCGGTCAAAGAGCTTGCTGATAAGCTCTCCCGGTGCAAGATCGCCATAACTACGGACTATCGCGGGC
Source organism: uncultured Dehalococcoidales bacterium (assembly GCA_964431905.1). GTDB lineage: Bacteria > Chloroflexota > Dehalococcoidia > E44-bin15 > E44-bin15 > CAYSLE01. Next base: position 4,035 of record CAYSLE010000005.1, read on the forward strand.
TGCCTGTGGCTGAGATGACCAAACTCAGACGCCAACTGCGACAGGCGGGGATAGAATACCGGGTGGTCAAAAATACCCTGGCTGGCTTTGCCGCTGAGCAGGCAGGCAAGAAAGGGCTTGTTAGCGTTATCGAGGGGCCCACAGCCATCGCCTTCAGCTATGACGATATCACCACGCCGGCCAAGGCACTGCTGGATTATATCCGCTCCTCCAAGAGTGAGTTGAAGATAAGAGGGGGACTTCTTGGCCAGCGGGTGCTTAGCGCATCCGAGGTAACAACCCTAGCCACATTACCCCCAAGGGAGGAATTGATCGCCAAGCTACTCGGCGCGATGCAGGGGAACATCCTTTCGCTGGTTAACGTGCTCAATGCCACTATTACCAGCTTTTTGGGAGTACTGAATGCTCGCATGAGACAATTGGAAGGAGGATAAGATGACCAGTAGTCAAGAAGAGGTGAAGAAGGAGGAAGGCACTAAACGGGCTTCCTCCAAGCGCGCCGCAGCCAAGGAGGAAAAGACATTGACCAAGGAGGAGCTCATTGCCGCTATCAAGCATATGACAGTGCTTGAGCTCAGCGAGCTGGTCAAGGCGCTGGAGGCGGAATTCGGCGTCAGCGCAGCGGCTCCGGTGGCGGTCGCTGGAACACCTTCTGCTGCTCCCACCGAGGCTGCTCCTGCCGAGGCGGAAGAGAAGGCAGAGTTCACCGTGATCCTTAAGGAAATCGGCCCCAATAAGATCAATGTGATCAAGGCGGTGCGTGAGGTAACCGGACTGGGGCTCAAAGAATCCAAGGACCTGGTGGAGAGCGCTCCGGCCACGGTAAAGGAAGGAATTAACAAGGAGGAGCTGGCAAGACTGAAGGAGAAGCTGGAGAATGCTGGTGCCACTATAGAAGTCAAATAGCTTTGGGGAGGGTGCAATGACGGTAAGGGTTATCATTGAACGCACGGCGGACGCAGACAAGCAGGGGGAGTTGCTGGAGCTATTGAGGGAGCTGAGAGCCAAGGCGCTTCTTCAGCCGGGCTATGTGTCCGGTGAAACGCTGACCTCCGTCGATAAGCCGGGGACACACGTTGTCATCAGCACCTGGCACAGTCTTCAGCACTGGAAGGCTTGGGAAAACCACCCCGACCGTATCAAGATTTCGTCCAAGGTCGACGCCCTTTTGACTGCCCCACCTAGGGTAGGCGTTTTCACGGAATCGTGGGCTCTGCTGCCCGAAGGTGTGTGAAACCCCAGCAGCCTTCGCGCCACGCTGCATATGCGGAGGACTGGCGTTGATGTGAAGGCTTTGAGGACCTGAGCTGTGGTGGAATATCACCTGAGGATCAAGGAACTACCCTCGTACGAGCGGCCTAGAGAGCGGCTCCGGGAGAGAGGCCCGGCCTCGCTTTCAAACAGCGAGTTGCTGGCCATCATCCTGCGCACCGGCACGGCTTCGGAGAACGTGCTTAGCTTCGCTGGCCGGCTGCTGGTGCGATTTGGCGGCCTTGCTGGCCTGGCCCGAGCCAGCTTCAGTGAACTCTGCGCTGAGCGAGGTATGGGGGAGGCCAAAGCGGCCCAAGTAAAGGCTGCTCTGGAGCTGGGCCGGAGGCTGGTGTCCACGCAGCCCGAAGAAAGGGCGGTCGTCCGCTCGCCTCAGGATGTGGCTAATCTTCTCTTGGCTGAGATGAGCTTTCTTGACCAGGAGCAGCTAAAGGTGGTGCTGCTCAACACCAAGAACCAGGTAGTGTCGGTGGCCGAGGTTTACCGGGGCAGTGTGAACACCTCGCTGATTCGCACTAGCGAGGTTTTTCGTCAGGCGGTCAGGGAGAACTGCCCGGCGATCATCGTGGTCCACAATCACCCCTCAGGCGACCCCACCCCCAGCCCTGATGACATCGAGGTCACCAAGCATCTTGTAGAAGCGGGGAAAGCGCTGGACATCGATATTCTGGACCACCTCATCATTGGCGGGCAGCGCTTCGTGAGCTTGAAGGAGCAGGGGATGGTCACCCAATAGGGGTTCTTTCCATGAGAGCGCGGTTTTAATCAATAATTCAAGGGCCCTCGCTCTATTGCGAGGGCCCTCTACTATGTCCACAGCGCTACAAAATATCAGCGCGATCTTGAGTAGCTGCCTTTAGCGAACTCCTCGTAGGATAGATAGTCCCCAGGCAGGTAGGTCTCACTCTTGGCATATCGTTGGGGATCGTATTCCTCCAGCTTGAGCGCTCGCCTCTTGGCATCGATGTGGTTCAGCACCTTCTCCACAATTTTGCGCCAGTCGGGCTCGAACTCCAGCCCGGCCCCTACTTTCGCCGTCCAGCCCTCATTGATCATCCTGGTTACCTCTTGGCTGCCGGCAACAGGCGAGCCGACACCGAATATGGTGTGGACTCCGGAGGCCACGCAGTAGGCGCCGATGCAAAGGGCCTTCTCGCTCATCCACTCCGGGGCAACTCCGGCCACCGGCAGGTCGCTGATGTCCTCGCCCAGCCCGCCCTCGGTGGCCATTTGAGTTAGGACGGTCAGGATTCGGGAATTGTCCACGCAGGAGCCCATATGGAGCACCGGCGGGACGCCTATCGCCTGGCAGACCTCTCTGAGCCCGGGGCCAGCATACTCCATCACCTCGGGTGTGAGAAGCCCCTGCTTGGCGCAGGCAATGGCATTGCACCCGGTGGTAACCACGAGAACGTCATTGCGGATGAGTTCCTTCACGATCTGTATGTGGCAGTCGTCCTGGGTCACCCTGGGGTTGTTGCAGCCGACAACGCCGGCGGCGCCTCGAATCCTCCCGTTCATTACGTTATCGTTCAACGGGCGGAAGGACTCGCGGTAGATACCGCCCTGCATATAGGCGATATACTCATGGGAGAAGCCAGCGACCGCATGGTCAACGAAGTCCGGTATTTGCGTCTTTTTGCGGTTGGGGTAGTTATCTATAGCCATCCTCACGATCTGCTTGGCTATATCGTAGGCATTATGATCGTCAAACTCGACGTGGGTAGCGCCGGTTATCTTCACTTTGGGTGAGGTGGTGACAACCTTGGTGTGGTAGTGCTCGGAGACATTCTGCAGACCCTGCATGATGCACTGGTAGTCCACCACCACCAGCTCGATAGCTCCGGTGGTGATGGCCAGGTCTGTCTGTAGCAGGTTGCCCACGATGGGTATACCGTGGCGCACCAGGAGCTCATTGCCGCTGCAGCACATCCCCACCAGGTTTATCCCAGCAGCCCCTTTGGACTTGGCATACTTGACAAGCTCTGGGTCTGAAGCTGCTACCACCAGCATCTCGGCTAGGGTCGGTTCATGGCCGTGAACCGAGATATTCACCTCATTATCTTTAAGGATGCCGAAGTTGGACCTAGTCGCCACCGGAGCCGGGGTGCCGAAGATGATGTCGCTGATGTCGGTGGCCATCATAGAGCCACCCCAGCCATCGGCCAGGGCAGTGCGCATCGACTGCAACAGCAGGTGCTCTGCATCCTGATCGGTCCCCATATTGGTGCGGTGCATGGTCTCGACTACTTCGCGGTCGACGCCCCGCGGCGTGATGCCCAACTCGTGCCAGATCTGCTGTCGCTTTACCGGAGCCCGTTTTACATAGAGCAATTCCCCTTCCTGACGGCCGAACTCGCCTAGGGCCACCGTGCCTACATCCAGGGCGATCTCCTCTGTGGCACGTCCATCGACAGGTACATTCAAAAACCGGGCAACCTTCCTCAGCTTCTTCTCATCCTTTATCTTATAGTCAGATGCTTTTCCCGCTGCCACCGCAATCAGGGTTAAGGCCATGTTTCGCCCATGATCGCCGTGGGCGGCGGCGCCAGCGGCGATGTGGCGTGCCAGGTTCCTCGCCGACACCGTCTCCTTGGTTGCCCCACAAACACCAACTGTGGTCTTGCCGGTGAGTCGACAGGGACCCATGAAGCAGTGCTTACAGCAGTTTCCTTCATGACCGATAGGGCAGGGCTTGGTGCTCTCCGCCCTTTCAAAGGCGGTGGAGATGCCCTCAGCCTGCGCCTTTTGTAGAATCTCGATTACCGCTGGGTCGATGGTTCTTTTCTCTGGCATGTTTCTCCTTATCTATAGTTCGTGGCAAATTTCACGATTTCATTATAACAATTCGCTGCTCAATAAGTCAACTTCCTGGGCCCGCTGTTTTTCTTGAAGAGGGCCTAACTCAGTGTTATAATGCGTTCACAATAGATAGGAGGATGGAGATAGATACCGAGCGCTTACGCCAGTTGCTGGCTAGTGTGCGGTCGGGCGAGGTGAGCGTTGATGACGCCCTCTCTCACCTTGCGGTACTGCCCTACGAGGATATAGGTCTGGCCAAGATCGATCATCATCGGGCGCTGCGGCGTGGTTTTCCGGAGGTGGTTTTTGGGGCCGGGAAAACGGCGGAGCAGGTTGCCGCCATAGTTGAGCGGCTGGCCTCTGGCGCTGATCGAGTGCTGGTGACCAAGGTGGATGAGCAGTGCTTTAATGCGGTGCGGCAGCGGGTGTCTGATGCTGACTATCACGCCCTCGCCCGGGCGATAACCATAAACCGGACAAAGGGAGCCCCCTCTCGGCCCGGGGTTATGGTGCTCAGCGGAGGCACTTCAGACATCCCAGTAGCTGAAGAGGCAGCGGTCACTGCCGAGATAATGGGAAACACTGTCGAGCGTTCCTATGATGTTGGTGTCGCCGGGGTTCACCGTCTCCTTGACCATCTCCCCCGGCTCAGGGAGGCGAGGGTGGTGGTGGTAGTGGCCGGTATGGAAGGGGCGCTTCCCAGTGTGGTGGGCGGCCTGGTGGCGGTGCCGGTGATCGCGGTGCCCACCAGCGTGGGCTATGGAGCCAGCTTTGGCGGCTTGGCCGCTCTCTTGGCCATGCTCAATAGCTGCGCTGCTGGGGTGGCGGTGGTCAACATCGATAATGGCTTCGGGGCTGGTTACCTTGCTGCCTTGATCAACCGCTAAGTTCATCCAGTGCCAGAGATACGGGGAGCTGGGGTGGGGCCTCTGGTTCTGGAGTTATGGAACAGCACGCTGGGATCAATTTGCCGATAATAACGTTCTCTTTGAGCCCCAGCAACTTATCAGTCTTGCCGGCAATGGCAGCCTCGGTAAGGACTCTGGTGGTCTCTTGGAAGGAGGCCGCCGAAAGGAAGCTATCCGTATTCAGCGAAGCCTTGGTGATCCCCAGTAGCATGGGCTGGGCTGTTGCTGGCTCTCCCCCCTCTGCCAGAACCTTGGCATTTATGTCCTCGTAGACGAAGCGGTCGACTAACTCCCCGGGCAGCAGCTCGGTATCACCGGGGGAATCAATGCGAACCTTGCGTAGCATCTGGCGGATAATGATCTCGATATGCTTGTCATTGATATTCACCCCTTGGGAACGATACACCTGCTGGATCTCGGTGATGAGGTATTGCTGGACCGCCTCCTTGCCCAGGATGCGTAGCATATCCTGGGGGTTGATGAGGCCCTCAGTTAGCTGGTCCCCTGCTTTCACCCACGTTCCTGGCTCCACAACAATGTGCGATGCCGCTGGGATCGGATACTCGCGCTCCTCTTTCTCTTCATACCAGATGGAGATCTGATCCCGTTCCACGCTCACCTTACCCGCCACTCTGGCGATGAGCGGGACGGTTTCCAAGGCCAGGGCAGTTTGCTCTGGCGCAGGCTCCGCCACGGGGTCGCCGACATCCACCCACTGGTCATTTTGTACTTTGGCCTCCCATCCCGGGGGTAGAGGATACTCATCCCGATAGGTCTCTGAGCTTGAAACCCTTATCTTGCGCTCGTGCTCATTGTCGATTACCTCGACCTGGCCATCGATCTCGGAAACAATCGCCTGAACCTTCGGCGAACGGGCCTCGAACAGCTCCTCAACCCGGGGCAGTCCACTGGTGATGTCCACTCCAGCGACCCCTCCAGTATGGAAGGTACGCATCGTGAGCTGGGTCCCGGGCTCTCCAATGCTCTGGGCGGCGATGATGCCTACTGCCTC
>CAYSLE010000005.1:10125-22108 GCA_964431905.1 uncultured Dehalococcoidales bacterium
GCAGTCCTGAGGGCGGTGTCCGCCAGCCCCTTCCTGGCACCGTGGGTGGAGATGAAATACTCCAGCACTGTCAGCCCATCGCGGAAGCTTGATCTGATAGGCAGATCGATGATCCTCCCCGAGGGGTCGGTCATCAAGCCTCGCATCCCAGCCATCTGTCTGATCTGGGCGATGTTTCCCTTGGCCCCGGAGGTTGCCATGAGATATATCGCTCCAAAGCGGTCAAGAGAGTGGGCTATGGCATCGGAGACCTTCTCCGTGGTCTCAGACCAGACCGCCACCGCCCTCGTATATCGCTCTTCCTCAGTGATAAGGCCCCTCTGGAACTGCCGCTCCACCTCAGCCACCTTGCTCTCAGCCTCCTCTAAGAGCTTCTTCTTGGACTCAGGGGCGTGTAGGTCATTCATGGCGATAGTGGTTCCCGACTTGGTGGCAAACTGGAATCCCAGTCTCTTAACGCTATCAGCCACTTGGGCCGCCGCGTCGTTGCCCAACAGCTTGTAGCAGTTGGCGATCACCTGCTTAAGCGCCTGTTTATCCATAACCTCATTGAGGAACCCTAGCTCCTTGGGCAGCGCATCGTTGAAGATAATGCGGCCAACGCTCGTTCTTATCCGCTGCCCGCTCTCATCCCTGACCTCGATCTCAGCCTCAAGGTCGATGACCCCGAGGTCATACATTAGCTTCGCCTCGTCAAAGCTCCCAAAGACCATCCCCTCCCCCTTAGCCCCTGGCTTGAGGATGGTGAGGTAGTAGCAACCCAAAACCATGTCCAGAGTGGGTGCCACCACCGGCTCTCCGGAGCTGGGCAGCAGCATGTTTTTGGTGGCTAGCATTACCTCTCTGGCCTCCCTCACCGCAGCTTTGGAGAGGGGCACGTGGACTGCCATCTGGTCCCCATCGAAGTCAGCATTGAAGGCGGAACAAACTGAGGGGTGGATCTGAATGGCGCTGCCATCGATCAAAACCGGCTCAAAGGCCTGAATGCCGAGACGGTGAAGGGTAGGGGCTCTGTTGAGGAAAACTGGCCGCTCCTTCACCACTTCCTCTAAAACGTCCCAGACCTCGGCTTTCTCCCTTTCCACCAGGCGTTTGGCGCTTTTGATGTTGTGGGCGTGGCCGCGAAGGATGAGGCGATGCATGACAAAGGGTTTGAAAAGCTCCAGGGCCATCCTTTTGGGCAAACCACACTGATTAAGCTTCAGTTCCGGGCCGACCACGATGACCGAGCGCCCGCTATAGTCCACCCTTTTGCCCAAGAGGTTTTGGCGGAACCGACCCTGCTTACCTCTAAGCATATCCGATAGTGACTTAAGTTTATGGTTGCCAGCGCTGGTAATGGCCCGTCCCCTTCTGCCGTTATCGATAAGAGAGTCCACCGCCTCCTGGAGCATCCTCTTCTCATTGCGGATGATGATCTCCGGAGCCCCTAGCTCCAGTAGCCGCCGCAGCCTGTTGTTGCGATTTATCACCCGGCGATAAAGGTCATTGAGGTCTGAGGTAGCAAATCTGCCGCCATCCAGCTGAACCATGGGGCGAAGATCCGGCGGGAGCACTGGGAGCACAGTGAGGATCATCCACTCCGGCTTATTGCCACTCCGCCGCAGTGCTTCCACCACCTTGAGCCTTTTGGTGGCCTTCTTTCTTCGCTGTCCGGTGCTGGAGCGCACCTCCCGGTAAAGGTTGTCGCGAAGCTCGTTTAGATCGAGATTGCTGAGTATCTCCAGGATAGCCTCGGCGCCCATGCCTGCCTTGAAAATATCACCGTACCTATCTCTTAGGGCACGATACTTAGTCTCAGTGAGAAGCATCAGGGGATGAAGCTCCTCAAGGTCCTCGATCTGGGCGCTTAGCCCTTCCACCAATTGCTTCTGTTCTTCAGCAACCCCTTGCTGGAGCCGACTTATCTCCAGTGTCGCCTTACTGCGCATCTGCCTGATCTCAGCATCGGTCTTGACATACATCTCTTGAAAAATCTTGGCAAATGCGCCTTCGATCTCAGCGACCTTTTGCTTGGCTGTCTCCTTGAGAAGCTCGATATGGGATGAGGTAACCACTGTGCCTTTAGGCACAATGGTGACATCGTCAAAATCGATATCCTCCGCTACTTCTTTTTTGCCCTTCTTCTTCTTTAGCTTTGTTTCCAAGGCGACCGCCAGGCTCGTCGCCTGCTCAATAGCAGCGATACGCTGCTCCTCAAGGGGCGAACTCTCCTCACGCCTGGCATTCTCCAGATTGGCGATCCTCTCCTCCAGGCGGGCTTTGATCTCTCTCTCCCTCTCGCTTGCCAGCCTTTCCCGCTTAGCGATCTCCTCGAGGGCCTCCTCCCGCACCCGCTTTATCGTCTCATCCCTTGCCGCCTCATCCAACCAAATAACTATATACTGGGCAAAGTACAGCACCCGTTCCAGGTTTCGCGGTGAGATGTCCAAGAGGAGGCCAACGCGGCTGGGAGTCCCTTTTACAAACCAGATGTGGCTCACTGGAGCCGCCAGTTCAATGTGGCCCATCCTCTCCCGGCGCACCTTGGAGCGCGCTATCTCCACACCGCACTTATCGCAGACAATACCCCGGTACCTGATCTTCTTATATTTGCCACAATAACACTCGAAATCCTTCGTCGGCCCGAAGATGCGCTCACAGAAAAGCCCATCCTTCTCCGGCTTCAAAGTGCGATAGTTAATGGTCTCTGGCTTTGTTACCTCGCCCCAGGACCAACTCCTGACCTGTTCTGGCGATGCCAGAGAGATTCGCACTGCGCTGAAATCGTTAACCTCGAGCACCTTTTACCCCTCCTCAAATCTTGGCGTCCTCAGACGGGGATAGTCCACCCCGAAATCCTCGACCAGGGTCACTTTTTCCTCCTCCTCATTTAAGACCTCCACAGCCAGCCCCAGGCTCTGTAATTCCTTGACCAGCACCTTAAAAGACTCTGGCACCCCTGGCTCCAGAATGTCATCCCCCTTTACGATAGCCTCGTAGGTTCTGGCTCGTCCCACCACATCGTCCGACTTAACCGTGAGTAACTCCTGAAGGACATGAGCAGCACCATAGGCCTCCAGAGCCCAAACCTCCATCTCGCCGAAGCGCTGCCCCCCAAACTGCGCCTTCCCTCCCAGGGGCTGCTGCGTGATCAGGGAATAGGGCCCGGTGGAGCGAGCGTGGATTTTGTCCTCGACGAGATGGATCAGTTTCATGACATAGACATGGCCAACGGTCACCGGCTGGTCGAAGGGTTCCCCGGTGCGCCCATCATAGAGGATGGTCTTGCCCCATGTGGGCAGAGGAAGGCTCTTCTCGTTGGCAATCCGTTTTGCCTCTGCCTCCACCTGTTCATCGCTGAGCCCCTTACTTTCCACCCCAACATCCTCCAGCCATAGCCTGAGGCAGGCCTTCTTCGCCTCCCCTACATGTTTATCGCTGAAGACCCACTCTCCATCATAGCCCCGCTCGGCAAGCCAAGCTTTAGCCTGCTCTATGTTGAAAGGATTCTCTTCCTCAGGATTCGGGCTAATTGCGCCCGATCGCTGAGCAATCCACGCCTGGCACAAGGCATCCTCGATAGTATCATTGTCCGCGCCGTCAAATACCGGCGACAGCACCTTAAAGCCCAGATTATACGCTGCCCAGCCGAGGTGAGCCTCCAATACCTGCCCCAGATTCATCCTCGACGGGACGCCAATGGGATTGAGGATAAGGTCCACATGCCTGCCATTGGGGAGGAAAGGCATATCCTCCGGGGGCAAAATGCGAGAGATCACCCCTTTGTTACCATGCCGCCCCGCCATCTTATCCCCTTCGGAGACCTTCCTCTCCTGCGCCACCCAAACCCGCACCATTTTATTAACCCCTGGAGGAAGCTCGGCGTCCGATTCCCAGGAGGAAACCCTCACATCTATGACCTTGCCCCACTCCCCATGCGGCACCCTCAGCGAGGAGTCCTTAACATCCCTCGCCTTCTCGCCGAATATAGCTCGTAGCAACTTCTCCTCGGCGGTCAGCTCAGTTTCCCCTTTAGGGGTTATCTTGCCTACCAGGATGTCCCCCGGCTTGACCTCAGCCCCTGTTCGGATGACACCGGTCTCATCAAGGTTCATCAGGCTCTCTTCACCGACATTGGGTATATCCCTCGTGATCTCTTCCGGCCCCAGTTTGGTATCCCTAGCCTCAACCTCATGCTTCTCGATGTGGATCGAGGTGAATTTATCGTCTCTAACCAAGGTCTCGCTGATGACCACCGCATCCTCGAAGTTGTAGCCCTCCCAACTCATAAAGGCGCAGAGGACATTTTGGCCCAAGGCCAGCTCGCCGTGATCTGTGGAGGAGCTATCGGCCAATATCTGGCCGCGTTTTACTCGTTCCCCCTTATCTACCAGAGGACGCTGGTTGATGCAGGTCCCCTGGTTGGAGCGGGCAAACTTCCTCAAGAGATAGACATGCTCCTTTCCCGCCTTATCCCTAACCGTTATCCTCCCTGCTTCCACCGTGGTTACCTCACCGTCGCAATCGGCGAGAACCACCTGGCCGCTGTCTTGGGCCGCCTGCCACTCCATGCCGGTGCCGATAAGCGGCGCCTCAGGATTAATTAGGGGCACCGCTTGGCGTTGCATGTTCGATCCCATGAGCGCCCGGTTAGCATCATTATGCTCAAGAAAGGGGATCAAGGCGGTGGAAACGCTCACTATCTGCTTCGGGGACACATCCATGAGGTCCACCCTCTCCGGCAGCTCCTCATAGAACTTGCTCCCTTGCCTTACCTCTATTTTTTCATCGGTGAACTGATCCTTATCATCAAGGGGTTCATTGGCTTGAGCGATAGCGTAGTGCCCCTCTTCATCGGCGGAGAGGTAGATAACTTCGTCGGAGACAAAGGGTGCAACCTTTATGTTCCTCTCCTCCATCTGACCCAGCCGCCGGAAAGCCTTGGGATCGATCCGGGCTCCCGCTTCGATGATGATACTGCCCTTGTTGTCGAGGACGCTTTCCCTCACCCTCCTCCCCTTCAGATCCGGTGACCTGCTGGGGAGCTCCCTGATCACTCGACGGTAGGGGGCTTCGATGAGCCCATATTCGTTAATCAGGCTATATGTAGCCAGGGAGCCGATGAGGCCGATGTTGGGGCCTTCCGGCGTCTCGATAGGGCAAATTCTGCCATAGTGGGAATGATGAACATCGCGCACCTCGAAGCCGGCCCGCTCCCGTGACAGGCCGCCAGGGCCCAATGCCGAGACCCGCCGCTTATGGGTGAGCTCAGCCAGAGGATTGGTTTGATCCATGAACTGGGAGAGCTGGGAGGCACCGAAGAACTCCCGGATCGCCGCCACCACCGGGCGCACATTGATCAGGGCGCTGGGAGTCACCGATTCCGGATCGATTATGCTCATCCGCTCCTTGATCACGCGCTCCATGCGGAGGAATCCGATGCGGAGCTGGTTCTGTAGCAATTCCCCCACTCGTCGCACCCGCCGATTTCCCAGATGGTCGATATCATCGGGGGAATCGGCACCATTGTTGACCATGATGATGTTCCGCACAATGCCAACCAAGTCCTCCGAGGTGAGCACCCGCTGGGTCGATTGTAGCTGAAGTCCCAGCCTCTTGTTTAGCTTGTAGCGCCCAACATTGCCCAGATTGTAACGGCGGGCATTGAAAAGCAGGTTATTTATTAAGCTTCGGGCGTTTTCCATAGTGGGGGGGTCGCCTGGCCTCAAGTGCCGATAAAACTCGATCAGGGCTTCGTTTTCGCTCCTGACCAAGGGATCGCGTTCCATGGTCGCCTGGATAAAGCGGTGCTCCGGGGAGGTATCGACATCGGCGAAAGCCTTCTCCAGCTCCTCATCGCTTCCATAGCCTATGGCCCGCAGCAGGGTGGTGATGGGGATTTTCCGTTTGCCATCGACTTTTACCGAGATCACATCCTTGCCGCTGGTCTCGAACTCCAGCCAGGCCCCGCGCTCTGGGATGAGCTTGGCCGAGCAGAGCTGGCGACCGCTGGTCACATCCTCCTCTAGGGTGAAGTAAACCCCAGGCGAGCGAATGAGTTGGCTCACCACCACCCTTTCCGCTCCATTGATGATAAAGGTCCCATTTCCTGTCATCACCGGGAAATCGCCCATGAAGATGTCCTGCTCCTTAACCTCCCCTGTCTCCTTGATCACAAGCCTGACCCTAACATAGAGAGGCACGGAGTAGGTTACATCGCGCTCGCGACATTCTCGCTCTGAGCGTCTCTCCGGTGTGGCATCTCGCATGTATCTCCAGAAAGAATCGTCATCTTCAAAGACCGGCATCTGCGCCTTGTTCTTCTCGCCAAAGCCGTAGCTGAGGAAATGGAGCTCGAAGCGAGACCCGGTGAAATCCTGGATGGGGGAGATCTCATCAAAAAGCGACCTAAGCCCGCCCTTCTCCTCAGGCTTTTCCGGGTAAGGCTTGGGGTCACAAAACCAACGGAACGACTTCAACTGGAGCTGTACTAGATGGGGCACGTCTAAGATATGGGCGATCTTGGCATAGGACTTGCGGGGAACTCCTTCTTGCATTGAAAAGGTAACACTCATCCTAAAGCTCCTGAAAAGATACAATAGTTACCACTTTATGTGTTTCGCGCGGAAGCTAAAGGTGTTGGAATTATAGAGAGAGAAATTGAGGTCTCCATTGGCCAAATTATTAATTTACCACAAAAATACTTTTTTGTCAATACTTTTTCAGTACCGATTTCATTCCTCGCCAAATAAACCGCAGACACCATGAACTGGTGGACTAACTCACACTACCCCGGCGATGAAGAAACCAAGAGCCATCAGCAGCCCGGTGGCAAGGTATATCATCGGCGTTAGGGCATTGGCTGGGGCCAGAGCTTTAGAGTCGGCATAGTGCTTTATCGCAATCCTCATCGCCCTCATCACCAAGGGTAGCGGCAGAAGCCCCAGCAGGGCGAGCCCGGGGATCTCCTCCGGAATTACCATCAGCGCTATCCAGATGTAGGCAGCGCTCAATAGCCCCAGGTATCCCTTGGCTGCCCTCTCCTTGCCCAGCAGCACGACGATGTGGTTCTTGCCCACCGCTTTGTCTGCGGCATAATCGGGGATCTCATTGACCCATAACACCGCAGCAATGAGAATCGCCAGGGGAACAGAGACGATCACCGGCACCCAGGACTCGAGCGATTGCCAGGAAAAGGCCTGAACCTGAACCCAGTAGGCCCCTAGAGTCACCAGGATGCCACAGTTCAGCCCCACTATCGCCTCCGCCGGCCATCGGTAGCCCAGTTTCAGCGGCGGGGTGGTATAAAAGAAGCCGGAAAATATCCCGATAGCCCCTAGTATGAGGATCATAGGGCCGCTGGCCCAGGTAGCCCAGACGAGATATGCTCCGATGGCCGCGGCCACAGCAAAGCAAAGCACCCCCACTCCCAGAAGGCGCGATGGGCTGATGAGCCCCTGCTGGATCACGCGGCTGCCTCCAGTGAAAGGGGCCACATACTCGACATTGATGTCGTCAGTGGCGCGGTCGAAATAATCGTTAACCAGGTTGGTTCCGCAGTTTATCAGAGCCGCGCCCAAAAGCACCAGCAGAAAATAGTGCCAGTGGAATATGCCGGTGCTCTGCCAGGCGATGGCGGTGCCCAGGATGGCGGGGATGATCACAGCGACGAAGAAGGGTGCCCTTATGGTGCCAAACCAGAATTTGACCCAATTAACGACCTTCCCCACCCCATCTTCCTCTCAGCGATGACTCATTGATCCCCACCTTCACCTCATCGCCCGTCTTGGCTCGAAGGAAGGTGGCGGCATTGCTGTTCTTCAGGGAAACCTCGAGCCTTTCACTGCTACCAATGATCGCCAGTAGCTCCTCACCCTCTTCATAGGACTGGCTTAGGTCGTCTATGATGTGACCGCGCACCTCAATAAAGAGCCTCCCCTTGGGGAGGTCGTCTTTCTTGATGTCAGTGATCAGATTGCCGAAGTGGTCGATGTGAAGGATGTGGCCGATAAGCATCCCATCCACATCCACTCTTGGCCGGGAAATGGCGAAGGCGGAGATGAAGGGAATCGGGTCGCCGAACTCGTGAGGTGGGGTGCCCAAGGAAAGATAGGCAGCCACCGGGGCGAAGATATCGCGACCCTGGAAGGTATCGCTAACCGGCGACAGCCAGAAACGGGGATTGGTGAGGGAGAAAGCCTCGATCCCAAAGGGGAATTCCTCCACTATATAGCTCAGCACACCGTTATCGGGGGCGACAAAGAAAGCGTTAGGGGTGACCAAGAGCAAGGCTTTTCTCTGGGTGCCCACCCCAGGGTCAACGACAACAACATGGATTGTGCCTTGTGGAAAGTATCGATAGGTAGTGCTCAGGAGAAAGGCAGCCTGAGCGATGTTCTGCGGTTCGATGGTGTGGCAGACATCGACAATGGTGACCGCGGGGTTGATGCCCAGGATCACCCCCTTCATTGTCGCTACATAGGGATCGTCCGTGCCAAAGTCGGTGGTCAGAGTAATCAAGCTCATGAACTAGCTAAGCCTCACTGCGAATATTGAGATGATGATGAAGATCACTATTAGGACAATGGTGAAGCGAAACAGGGTCTTCTCTATGCCCCTCTTAGTGCGGTACATCCCGGTCTGGGTGCCGAAGATACCTCCCAACCCGCCTCCTCTCACCTGAAGCAGGATGGCAAGTATCACTACGATAGCTATGATGATCTGAGCGATATTAAGGTAGGTCAGCATGATTTGCTTTCCAGCTTCTCCTTTAATAATTTATTTGCTATGGAGGGATTGGCCCGTCCCTTGGTCTGCCTCATCACCTGGCCGGCGAGGAAGGTCAGTGCCTGTTCCTTACCCTTTTTGAAATCGGCCACCGCCTGGGGATTGGCGGCGATCACCTGGGCCACAATCCTCTCCACCTCCTGGGCATCGCTGATCTGGGTAAGCCCCATTTCAGCGACGATCTCACTGGCACGCCGGCCACTATGGAACATCTCCTCAAAAACCGTCTTCGCCGCGGCACCGCTGAGAGTGCCCTCATCGATTAGGTCCAGCATCTCCGCCAAGTGCTGGGGGGTGACCCTGGCATTGTCGATATCGCTATCGGTGGCATGCAGAAGTCTGGTGAAGTCGCCAAGGAGCCAGTTGGCCACCGCCTTGGCCCTCTTTTTAACCTGGGCCTTTGGGCTCAGTCCCACGCAGGCTTCAAAATAGTCGGCCATGCTCTTGGAGACGGTGAGAAGATCGGCATCATAATGGGGAAGCCCATACTCCTTCATCAACCTATCCCGCCTGGCATCGGGAAGCTCGGGCAGGCGCGACCAGAGATCCTCAACCCAGGAGCGACTGAACACTAAAGGCGGCAGGTCGGGCTCGGGAAAGTAGCGGTAGTCGTGAGCATACTCCTTGCTCCGCTGCGAGACGGTGACCCCACGCTCCTCAACCCAGCCTCTGGTCTCCTGGATGAGGCGCTCCCCCTTTTCCCGCGCTTTTCGCTGCCGCTCCTGTTCGTATTCCAGGGCACGATAGACCGCCCTGAAGCTGTTCATGTTCTTGACCTCGACCTTTACCGAATTGGCGCTGCCCTCGGGGCGAATGCTGATATTGGCGTCGCACCGGAAGCTCCCCTCCTCCATATTGCCGCTGGAGACGCCGAGGAACTGGAGGATGGCGCGCAGCTTCACCAGATACAGCCTCGCCTCCTCCGGGGAGCGCAGGTCAGGCTCACCCACGATCTCAAGTAAAGGGACGCCGGCACGATTCACATCCACCAGACTATAAGATTCCCCTTCCTGGGTAGTGCGGTGAATTAGCTTTGCTGTATCCTCCTCAAGGTGGACGCGAGTGATACCGATCCTCTTTTGCTGCCCTTCCATCTCGATATCGATCCAGCCGCCGATGCCCAGTGGCGCATCGTATTGCGAGATTTGATAGCCCTTCATCAGGTCGGGATATGGGTAGTTCTTTCGGTCGAATTTGCTGTATTCGGGGATGGTGCAGTTTACGGCCAGGGCGGTCATCACTGCATATTCCAGGGCTTGCCGGTTAATGACGGGGAGGACGCCGGGCATGCCCAGGCAGACAGGACATACGTGGGTATTGGGGGCAGCATCTATATAGTCCGCGCTACAGCGGCAGAACATCTTACTCTTGGTCAATAGCTGAGCATGAACCTCAAGGCCGATGACTGTTTCGTAGTCCATTATTGGGTTAGTATAGCAGTCTTTCTCAGTGACGGCAAGTTGCTCGGCCTCAAGGCTCGGCTCATGTGCTATTGACAATGCTGAAAGAAGCTGTATAATAGAACAGATGTTCCAACGAGGAGGCGAAATGGTCCAGAAAGCTGAAAAGAAGGAAAAGGAGTTCAGAGCCAGCAGGTATCTGACAAAGCTGGATGGGAAGGATTACCTTGAGGTGAAGTGGCGGCTGTTGTGGCTCAGGACCGAGCATCCTGATGCGGTGATCACCACCCAGCTCGAGAAACATGAGGGGGGCATGGCCCTGTTTAAAGCCAGGATTGCCCTTCCCCATGGGGGAAAGGCCACGGGGTGGGGCAGTGAAACGGTAAGCGACTTCGGCAACTATATAGAGAAGGCAGAGACCAAGGCGCTGGGCCGGGCTTGCGCTGCCCTGGGCTATGGCACCCAGTTCTGTGACGACTTTGACTTCCACGATAAACCAGTGGATGCACCGGTGAAGCGTTCCATAGCTACAGCGGCACAGGTCAAAGCCATCTACGCCATCGCTCAGGAGGAACATGGCCTCAGTGAAGAGCAGATGAACCAGCATGCCAAGAAAGCCTACGGCAAGCTTCCTTCCGAGCTTGACCGGCAAGAAGCCTCAAGGCTCATCGATAGGCTCAAGGGGAGGGGGTAGCCTGCCCGGTGGCGGCGGCTATCACCACAGGCTGGGGAGCGCTTGACAAGGCCGTCCCGCATGTGTATCGTAGCTGAGAGCCTATTGTGTATGAGGATTTACTAAATCTAGGGGTTTCACAACCACTGGTTGTGTTCATTATCTCCATGCTCCCTGTGGCCGAGCTCAGGGGGGCATTGCCCGTAGCTATAAACGTCTTCCATATGCCGTGGTATTTTGCCCTGCCCATCGCCTTTATCGGCAACCTTGTTCCTGTCCCCTTGCTTTTCCTATTATTGGAGCGTTTGAGGCGACTTTCAGCCAGGATGGGCGTTATCGGGCGGTTAGTGGAGAGATTTTTCAACCTGACGAGGCGGCGAGCAGGTCTCATAGAGAGATATGGACCGATTGGGCTTATGCTCTTCGTTGCCGTCCCTTTGCCAGCAACCGGCGCCTGGACCGGCACATTAGTCGCTTTCCTACTGGGAATGAGATTTCGGGATGCCGTGCTCCCGATTTGTTTGGGGGTGTTCATAGCCGGCGTAATCGTTACTGTGCTCTGCATCCTGGGTTGGGTTGGCGCGGTCATCGCCGGCGTTGCCCTTTCCGCGCTGGTTGTCCTATGGCTCTGGCGCCGCCAGGTCAAGCCAAGTCCCTAGCGTATATGGAGGCTTATCCCGCCGGGGCCGCCGCTACTCCTCGTTCCACGCCTCCTCGCCGATGAGGGGCACGAAGCGGCAGGGAGTCAGATTGTTCACCGTCATCCCTTCATCACACTTGATAACCTGCAACAGGTCCTGTTCCCATCGGGAGCCGACGGGGATCACCAAACGACCGCCGACGACAAGCTGATCCAAAAGCTCTTTGGGAATCCTGGGTGCAGCCGCGGTTACCACGATGGCGTCATAGGGTGCCTCGGTTGGCCAGCCCAGGGTTTTTTGGGCCAGGTGAACCTTCACATTGGTATAGTGCAGGTTTTTGAGGGTGCGTCTCGCGGTGAGGGCAAGCCGGGGGATTCGTTCCACGGTTATCACTTCCTTCACCAGCTCAGCCAGGATCGCCGCCTGATAGCCGCTCCCCGTCCCTAGCTCCAGCACCTTCTCCCTGCCCACAAGCTCCAGCGCCTGGGTCATCAGGGCCA
>CAYSLE010000006.1:0-21555 GCA_964431905.1 uncultured Dehalococcoidales bacterium
CGGCCAAAGACCACGGCATTGGCAGCAAGGAAAAGCTGGGCATCGGTGTGTACCTATATATGGAGATCGACGGCGACATCGATGAGTATTACGCTCAATTGAAGAAGAAGGGCGTCAACATTGTGGCTGATATAAAGGACGAGCCCTTTGGCGTCAGGGACTTCATGATCAAGGATATAGACGGGTATCAACTGACGTTTAATAGGCCCTCCAAGACCTAAAATGAAACCGGGCGTCTTAGAAAAGTACGAAAAATTCCTCCCCATCACCGCCAAGACCCCGATGATCACCCTGGGGGAGGGGGACACCCCTCTGGTTCGCTCGCGGCATATAGAGAAGGGGATCGGGGGCAAGCTCTACTTCAAGCTGGAGGGGTGCAACCCCACTGGCTCCTTCAAGGACCGGGGGATGGTGGTGGCAGTGGCCAAGGCGGTGGAGGAGGGGAGCAAGGCCATTATATGCGCCTCCACCGGCAACACCAGCGCCTCGGCGGCGGCCTTTGGCGCTAGGTTCGGGCTTCAGACCATTGTCATCGTCCCCAAGGCCGGCATCGCCCAGGGGAAGCTGGCCCAGGCCCTCATCTACGGGGCCAAAATCGTCGCCATCGATGGTAACTTCGACCAGGCGCTAAATATTGTGCGCACCCTGGTTGAGAAGCACCCCATCACCCTGGTCAATTCCCTTAACCCCTATCGCATCGAGGGGCAGAAGACCGCCGCCTTTGAGATCGTGGATGCGCTGTGCGATGCCCCGGACTATCTCTTCATCCCGGTGGGCAACGCCGGCAATATCACCGCCTACTGGAAGGGCTTTGTGGAATACCATAAGGCGGGCCGGTCGAGCAAGAAGCCGAGGATGATGGGATTTGAGGCCGAGGGGGCGGCTCCCATTGTAAAAGGTCAGGTTATTGAGGAGCCGAAGACGGTGGCCTCGGCCATCAGGATCGGCAACCCGGCAAGCTGGCAGAGGGCGGTGGCCGCCAGGGACGAGTCCGGCGGCGTCATCGAGGCCGTCACCGATGACCAGATCCTCGCCGCCTATCGGGTTCTGGCTACCAAGGAGGGCATCTTCGGCGAGCCGGCGTCAGCGGCCTCCGTCGCTGGCCTGCTAAAGGTGACGGGACAGGGTGTCAACTTGAAGGATAAAAAGGTTGTTTGCATCATAACCGGCACTGGGCTAAAGGACCCGGATACGGCCATCCAATATGCCCGCCCTCCGATTGAGGTTCCGCCGCAGATCGCAGCAGTGGAGCGGGCACTAGGACTTGATTGAACCGATGTCTCAGGCTAAGGTAATAATAAATCCTCTGGCCCGGGGCGGGCGCACCGGGAATGCCTGGCCCCAGATCAGTGAACTGCTCAAGGAGGCTGGCCTCTCCTTCGACCACGCCTTCACCGAGGGGGTGGGGCAGGGCACCGCTTTAGCCAGGGAGGCGGTCAACAAAGGGTATGAGCTGGTGATCGCGGTGGGCGGCGATGGCACGGCGAACGAGGTGGTCAACGGCCTGGTCGATGATGAAGGCAGGGGAAGGGCAACCCTGGGCATAATCAGCACCGGAACCGGCGGCGACCTGGTGCGCACGCTGGGCATCCCCCAGGATTACGCTCAGGCCTGCCGTCTCCTGGCTAACCCAAAAAGGCGTGCCATCGACCTTGGCGTTGTGGAGTATGTTAGCAATAATCAGAGGATGCAACGGTTCTATATCAATACCGCAGGCTTGGGCTTCGATGCTGCGGTAGTGGAAAGGACGAGGCGGTTTAAGGCCCTTGGGGGAACCATCCCCTTTGTATTGGGTTTTCTCAGCACATTCATCACCTATAGTGGCAAGGATGTGGTCTTAACCCTCGATGGCCAAAGGCATGAGGAATGCGATCTCTTTATCGTGGTTAACAACGGTCGCTATTTCGGTGGCGGGATGAAAATCGCTCCCAGTGCTGACCCCTGCGACGGGCTGCTCGACGCAGTGATTTTGCAGGATGTAGGCAAGATGCGACTGCTGTGGAACTTCCCTCGTTTATATAAAGGAACCCATATCACTCACCCCAAGGTCAGGGTGCAGCGGGTGAAGGCCATTGAGGTGGAGACAAAGGAGCGAATGCTGCTTCAGTTAGATGGTGAACTGGTGGGGGAGGCGCCCGCCAGCTTTAGGGTGCTTCCAGGCGCTTTAACCGTTGCCGTATAGCTCTAAAAAGGTGTGCTGGTCAAAGAGTTGGGAAAGTAGAAAGGCCTTATGACCTGTAGCAGCATATAGGTCGA
This sequence comes from uncultured Dehalococcoidales bacterium, assembly GCA_964431905.1. Classification (GTDB taxonomy): domain Bacteria; phylum Chloroflexota; class Dehalococcoidia; order E44-bin15; family E44-bin15; genus CAYSLE01. The sequence goes on from CAYSLE010000006.1 coordinate 2,257, forward strand.
AAAAGGGGGTGAGGTGTGGCTAAAGTAAGCATTGAGGGCGTAGGACAGTTCTATCATCACTACCCAAGGGTGGCTACCATAGTCACTGTTCATGCCAGGGGAAAGGATAACGCCATGGCGGTGGCCTGGCACTCCTCCATTTCCTTCGATCCTCCCCTCTACGGCATCTCCATCTCCCCCAAGAGGTTCACCTATGAATCGATCCTCGAGGCTGGGGAGTTCGGGGTCAACTTTGTGCCCATAGACAAGGCAGAGCTCATTGCCTCGGTGGGCGGTATCTCGGGGCGGGAGGTAGATAAGTTTCAGCGGTTTGGCATTGCCCAGGAGAAGCCGCTGAAGACCTCAGTGCCCATGCTCAAGGAGGCCTATGCCTCCTATGAATGCAAGCTAGTAGACCACAAAGTCTACGGCGACCATGTTTGGGTTGTAGGCGAAATATTGGCCTCCCATTTCGATGAGGGGCTATTTACCCGGGAGCAGGTGCTGGACCTAAAGCGCGTATCGCCGGCCCTTTACCTTGGGGCCGAGCTTTACACTACTCCAGCCAAGGATACCATCAGACACCTCGACCGAAAGGTCTATGGGAAACGCTGAAAGGAGGGCAATTGGTCGACCAGCGAAAAGTTGAGCGAGCGGTGCGCTCCATAATCGAAGCCATTGGCGAGGACCCAAAACGGGAGGGGTTGGAGGGGACGCCAAGGCGCATCGCCGAGATGTATTCTGAGCTTTTCATGGGGATAGGTGTTGACCCCCGGGAGGAACTGTTGGTTGGCTTTGAGGAGGGACACCACGAGATGGTGATCCTTAAGGACATCCCCTTCTACTCCATGTGCGAGCACCACCTCCTCCCCTTCTACGGGGTAGTTCACGTCGGCTATATCCCTAAGGGGCGTGTCGTCGGGGCATCAAAGCTGGCAAGGGTGGTGGAGATCCTTTCACGGCGCCCCCAATTACAGGAGCGGCTGACCACCCAGATCGCGGAGACGATTGTTGAGGCCGTCGACCCCGATGGAGTGGCGGTGGTGATCCAGGCGGAGCACATGTGCATGACCCTTCGCGGTGTGAAAAAGCCGGGGGCCAACGTTGTCACCTCAGCCACCAGGGGGCTGTTTCGATCCAAAGCGGCCACCCGCTACGAGTTCCTCTCCCTGGTGCAGGGCAAATAGGCGGTCATCATTCTTTACCACCGGATGAGGCTTGCTAGAAATGGAGGTCGAAATTCCCCCGTTGGGCACTTTCTTGCTAACAGAATTACGGCACCTTAACAGCAGTTCATCAACCCTATCCCCTGTATCCCCTTCCCCTTAGCAAGGGGAAGGGGTAGAGATTGGAAAGAGGGGCTAGCGCCCCTCTTAAACACTTGGCGATTTTACCCCGAGGAGAGTCAAAGAGAGGCGAAGCCTCTCTTACCAAAAATCTTCCCCCTCTCCCTCAAGGGAGAGGGGGATATAGAGGGTGAGGGTGTTAGTGGTTGGGGGTAAAATCCCGAAATTTGAAATTAAAATCGGGGCTTTTCAAAATTAAACAGCCTCCTGGATAAGAAAAGCCCAAGGCCGCCCCCGCACCAGAGGGAAATTCATTCCTGGGAGCTGAAGGACCATACCGCCAAGGCGATCATCACAACGCCGAAGAGAGCCACCACCGCTACCTCCTCTGCAATAGACAGGGTATGGCCAAAGAGCTCGATGTTGAGGGCAGGCATCCCCTCCATCGACTGGGGGAGCGCCTGGCGGAAGGAATCGATCCCGTAGGACACCGGGTTCAGCTTGATCGGAATGCTAAGCCAGGAGGGGAGAAACCCCGGAGGGAATAATGCCGGTGATAGGAAGAAAAGGGGGAAGAGCGAGAGCTGCATCACCACCTGGAAGGTCTCCATGGTCTTAAGCCGCGATGCGATCAAGATACCCAGAGCGGTAATTGAACAGGCGAAAACGAACGTCAGCGCAATGAGCAAAAACACCTGTGCCGCCGATATACTTACCCCGACAAAGGGGGCGAAGACCAGCATCACTATGCCCTGAGTGGTTGCGATAGTGGCACCACCCAAGGTTTTGCCCACGGCCACAGCGCTGCGGCTAATGGGCGCTACCAGCACCTCCTTGAGGAAACCGAACTCCCGGTCCCAGACGATGGAAACCCCCCACATGACTGCAGTAAAGAGCACCACCATACCGATGATCCCGGGGAATATGAACTTCCTATAGTCGAAGTCTATGTTCAACCCCCCCATCATGCTACTCCCGATACCGGTGCCGAAGACCACCAGGAATAAAAAGGGCATGATAAAGCTGGTGAACAGGCGCGCCTTGTCCCGCCAGAAGCGAAGCAGGTCGCGATACCAGATGATATATATCGCCCTCAGGTTACTCATCTAAATCTCCCCGCTCTGCCCTGCGCCTGGCGCATTGCCCATTGCCTCTTCATCGCCGCATCCCCTCCCGCCTCCTGGCGGATATCATGCCCAGTGAGTTTGAGGAACACGTCATCCAAGGTGGGGCGGCGCAGGCTTATGCTATGCACCTCTGTCTTAAAGTTGCTTACCAAAAGGGGCATAAACTCCTCGCCATTGGGGACCTCGAAGAAAACCCCTTCGCTATCGCGCTGGGCATCGATGCCGAACCGGTCACGGATCTCGGCTATCGCCACATCGATGTTCCCCGTCTTCAGGGTGATGATGTCACCACCCACCATTCTTTTCAGCGCCTCCGGGGTATCCAGGGCAACTATCTTGCCGTAGTCGATAATGGCGATGCGGTCGGCAACCGTTGCCTCATCCATGTAGTGGGTGGTGAGGAAGATGGTGATATTCTCCTGCTTCCTCAGCTTAAGGATGTAATCCCAGATATGATAGCGGGTCTGCGGGTCGAGTCCTAGCGTCGGCTCGTCGAGAAAGAGGACCTTGGGATAGTGAAGAAGCCCGCGGGCGATCTCCAAGCGGCGCCTCATCCCCCCTGAAAATAATCTCACCTCATCCTTGCGCCGATCCCACAGCTCCACCATCTGCAGCACCTCCTCGATCCTCTTCTTCCTCACCTCTCCAGGGACGTTATAGACGAAGGCGTGAAAATTGAGGTTTTGCAGGGCAGTGAGCCTTATATCCAGGGTCTGGTCCTGAAAAACGAGCCCCAGGGAGCTCCGCACCTGGTTCGGCTGGCGCAACACATCGAAGCCGTTGAGCGTCGCCCTTCCCGATGTTGGCTTCAGCAGGGTGCAAAGGATGTTGATGGTAGTGGTCTTCCCCGCTCCGTTGGGGCCGAGGAAGCCGAAGATCTCCCCTTTCTTAACGTCAAAGCTGATGTCATCCACCGCGGTGATGGCGCCGAACCTTTTGACCAGGTGCTCCACTTCGATAATTTTGTCCATCTTTCGTCCTTCAGGAAACGGCCAATCTATTTTACCACTTACACCAGACTTGTTAAAGAGAAACCTTTTCGCCCTTAGGCCTACTCCCACTTAATCGCTTTGACAGCAAAGCGGGCTTGATGGGGTTCACCCCATTTAGCTCGAAAGAACTAGGCCAAATAGATTCTTCTCAGCCCGTTGAGGGCCCACGTGGGCAGAGGCTCAATGAGGCGGAAGAAGCCAAAAGCAGCAAAGCTGACAATAATGCCAATAGCTGCCCCGGCTAGTACATCCAATGGGTAGTGGACCCCGACATAGACGCGAGCGAAGGCGAGGAGGGCAGCCATGATTAACATAACAGCCGAAAGCTTACCCCGCCTGATAAGCCAGACGCCGCTGGCAAAGGCGAAGGCAACCGCTGCTGGCTCGCTGGGGAAAGAGGGGTCGCTACGCGCATAGGTGAGAAGATTAACCAGAGCGGGATAGGCATCGGAGGGACGAAGCCGGTAGGGACCGTATTCAGTGAGTAGATGGACGGCCAGGGCGGTCAGGCCAACAGCCAGCGCAGCGCAGAGCACCGCCCTCTGGTTAAGCTGCCTCTGTGGAGCACTTCGGAAGCTGAACCAAAGGCCAACCAGGGTGAGAGCCATGATGGTGAATACAAAGTAGTCATCTCCAAGAAGGCTCATCACCCAATCCAAGATCGCCACCTTGCCCACAAAGCCATTTATGCAGAGGAATAGATTTTCGTCGGCGGCAACGGTCATTCTTTGTCCCCTCTGTTCCGGTGACGGGTGAGCGCCTGATAAAGGGTCATCCCCCGAAGAGCCTCCAGCCCGCTGGCCCCCTCCTCCATCTCCCCAACAGTTTGTCTGGACTTAACTATGGATGAGATCAGGGTAGTGGTGACAAAGGCACATAGAGCAGCGAGGAGGAAGAAAAACAGGCATTCCGCCTCCCCCATGATGAGGCCAACGCCAGCAGGTTTGGGGTTGGACCAGCCGTAGCGAAAGATATCCACCAGGGTGATAGCGTAGGCAACATCGGGGTGGGGGTTGGCCATGGTGTAGAACCAGCAGAATCCCCCCGCCACCATCAGCAAGCCGAGGATATATCCCCAAGTTGGCCTATTGAAGAAGGATAGCCCCCTCAAATTGGCATATGACGCTGCTATCTGCAAGACCCCTAGAGAAGCAAGGAAGATGAAGAGAAAATACTTTAGAGCCAGCTCGAGCACAACCAAGCTCCAAAGTTAGTGGATAGGCTGGAAAGGCTTAGTCTCATTTCCCCCATTGCTGTGCCTTCTCACCATGGACGTAACCGGCGATATAATCTAAAGGGATGGAGCCTAAGGGGTAGCCTAGGGAGCCAACAAAAATCGAACTCCAGACCAATTTTTAGGCCCCCCTTATGCCTTAACCAGCTTGTAGGTAGGGGTGCACCAGTGGAGGTATTTCTTGTTCCTGCCCAGTATCACGTCGAAGTAGAGATGCTGAAGCTTCTTGGTTACGGTGCCTATCTTGCCGCTGCCCACTTTGCGGCGGTCGATCTCCGTGACCGGTGTGACATGGGCTGCGGTGCCAGTAAGAAAGCACTCATCAGCAATGTAAAGCTCACTTCGATTGACGGACCTTTCAATAGTCTCGATGCCCAGCTCCTGCTGGGCCAGCTTGATCACAGTATCGCGCGTAATCCCAATAAGGATGTTATCTGAATTCGGCGGCGTAACCAGCTTTTTGTCCATGACGAGGAAGATATTCTCCCCGCTTCCTTCAGAGACGTGCCCATCCTGGGTCAGAAGTATGGCCTCATCGAAGCCATTCTCAAAGGCCTCGGTCTTGGCCAGGGCGCTATTCACATAGAGGCCGGTGATCTTGGCTCTAGGTGGGATCATGGTATCGTCGATGCGCCGCCATGAGGAGACGCAGCACCTGGCCCCCTTGGTTATATCGAGATAAGGGCCGAAGGGAGTAGCGAAGAGAAGGAAGCTGTCCTTCAGATTGTGAAGCCTGACCCCCACCTCTTCAGAGCTCTTGTAAGCCAGGGGACGTATGTAGATGTCCTCTCGATAGCCACACATCTCCGCCAGCTCCACGGTGAGCTTGACCAGCTCATCGATGGTGTAGGGGACTTCGATCTTGAGCACACGGCAGTTCTGGAGCATCCTCTGGTAGTGGTCGGAGACGCGGAAGAGGTATATCTGTTCCTCCTTATCGTTCCAGTTGCCGCGAATCCCCTCGAAACAGGCGGTGCCGTAGTTGAAGGCGTGGGTCATTATCCCGATCTTGGCCTCGGCGAGGGGGACAAACTTCTTATTGAAAAAAGCATAAGCCGGCATTTCAGTCTCCTCTTACAACAAGTTGTAGCAATTATAAACCAGCACAGCTTAAAAAGACAACCCCTGGCGCTGGTTCCGCTGATTGAGCCCACTTTTTGTGGCCGATGCCAAAAAGAGCGACGGCGAGCAGAGTAGCAAGTTATCCCAGCCTTTCAATGGCCTCAACCACTTCATCTATGAGCCAATAGGGGCTCGAGGTCCCTGAGGTCACACCTACCGTTTCGGCGTCCTTGAGCTCCGGCCATTCACCGTTGATCATATGGGCAGACCAAACCAATCTGGCATGCCCAACCTGGTTACACCTTTCCACCAGGCGGTTGCTGTTGGAGCTTTGCGGGTCGCCCACTACTACCACTAAGTCAGTGCTGGAAGCTAATGAGACCGCCTCACGTGCCCTCCTCACCACGTGGGGACATATGGTGACTGCAATTCTGATATCCTCAAATTTGTCCAGAGGGGCCACCAGCTCGCTGAGGAAGGCTCGAACCTCGTCCGGGAGCCGAGTAGTCTGAGAAAGTATGGCCACGCGTTTGGGCAGCCTTCCCTCAAAGACGCTGGAGACGGAAAGGCCTGCCCTTGAGTTAGTGCCAGCCCGATCCAGCAGCCCTTTTACCTCGGTGTGATTGGGGTCACCGTAGACCACCACAAAGTAACCTTCATTAGCGAGCTGTAGTGCCCTCTGTTGGGCTTTCCTGACAATGGGGCAGGTGGTGTCAATAAATTTCAGCCTCCGACGCTTCAGCTCATCGTAAACTTTGGATGGGACACCGTGAGCGCTGATGGCGACAAGGCCCCGGGCGTCGTCAAGGTTATGTACTACCTTGATGCCCATAGACTCAAGTTCATTGACCACAGCGTCATTGTGCACCAGCCTGCCCAGGGTGAAAACAGGGGCGCCCTGAGCCGCCTTCTTAGTGGCCTCTATGGCTCTTTTCACGCCGGGGCAAAAACCGAGTTCCTTAGCTTTCTTGACCGACTTAGCCATTATCCCTACTGCAGGGCAATATCAGCCGCCCTGCTTGGCTCGCCGATGTATCAGGAAGTGAATCCCCTTTGCAACTGGCTGTCGTTAAACCGGTCTGTCAAAAGTCACGCTCCGCAAGAAAAAGGGCCAACTCCTCGAGCTCACGCGCCGGCGATGACACAAGGGGTAGCCCGTGTAATCCCTTCAGTGCTCCGTGGAGATACTCGTGAGCTACCTCCTCGGTATAGGCCTGGGCCTTGAGAGCATCGAGAATGCCCTGGACGACATTCAAGTCCTGGCCCTCGATCGCTTTCTTTTGGTAGATGCTCAGCAGTTCCTTTCTTGCCTTGCCCCTTGCTTTCTCCAAAACGTATACTATGGGAAGCGATTTCTTTTTGCGTCGAATGTCACCGCCAAAGGGCTTGCCCGTCTTCTCTGGGTTGCCCCAAATCCCGAGGAAATCATCCCTGACCTGGAAGGCGAGCCCCAACAACCGGCCAAAGCTGAAGAGGCCTTTTATCACAGCTTCGTCATCGCAGCCCAGCAACGCCCCCACCTCTAGCGAGCAGGCAATGAGGGCCGCGGTCTTCTTCTCAATCATCGCCAGGTAATCATCCACTCTGATATCGAGACGGCTTTCATAGCTAATGTCGAGATACTGGCCCTCCACCAGCTTTAGACAGGTCTCAGCCAGCAGGCGCTGAGCACGCTGCTGCTTTTCCACAGCCACACCTTGTTGGTTCAGGCCAAATAGTGCAACATCCGCCAGGGTATGCATGCTATCCCCGGCGTTTATTGCCTGGGGTTTCCCCCAGATGCTCCAGACCGTGGGACGGTGCCGCCGTTCCCTGTCGTCGTCCTGGATATCGTCGTGAACCAAGGAGAAGTTGTGCACCAACTCCACAGCCATCGCCGCTGGCAAAGCCTTTCGCCAGCTTCCCCCCGCAGCCTCGCAGGCAAGCAATAGGAGGGTGGGGCGCAGGCATTTGCCCGCTGGCCCTGGGACCGGACGTCCTTGCTCATCTATCCAGCCCAGGTGATATCGTACCATATCATACAGTGGCGACACACGCTGGGCCAGCAATGCTCTTAACTGAGCATCGATTTCAGGACGATACCTTTCGAAAACCACAGGCAGCATCACCCTTGATCCCTTTCCACTGCCGCTCACGCGATGGACCTCCCTATCTAGACTCTTGGGAGACGCATATATTACCAACGAGAGGGCTATTTGTCAAGGATTTGAACACTGCGATTAAATCAGGCTGGGCTTAACTAAAGAGTTTGAGCCTGCTCTCGTTCAGATAGATAGGTGACACTATCTATCTGAACGAGAGCAGGCCTTGGATGATGACCTAACCTACCACTTGACTGTAGCGGAATTCTCCGTATAATGTTAAGAGTAAGACTTAGGCCCGTAGTTTAGGATGCGTGTTATTGCCGGCAAGGCGAAGGGAAAGTATATTAAATCGCCAAAGGGCGTCTCCCTCCGTCCTGCCTCCGACTTAATTAGAGGAGCGATCTTCTCGATATTGGAATCGATAGACGTTGATTGGTCTTCTGTGCTGGATCTCTATGCCGGGACGGGGTCTCTCGGTATTGAGGCGCTGAGCCGCGGCGCGTGGTGGGCCGATTTTGTCGAGCACAACTTCAAATGTTGCGCAGTGATTAAAGAGAATCTGGAGAGAGCAGGACTGACAGCACAAGCTCATGTATACTGTACCGACGTGAAGAAGGCTTTCTCCTTTCTCAAAAGGAGATACGGTATTATACTGATGGGGCCACCCTATGCTGACCTCTCCATAGATGACACCTTGGAGCAATTGGCCAGGTCCTCCTTGGTCGGTGCCGGCTCCACCATAGTGGTGCAGCATTCTCATCGCCTTTCACTAAGTTCAACCCATGGCAATTTCCAGCTTATCAAGGAGCGTCGTCACGGTGATACCTGTATCTCAATCTATCAATAGGAGGATACGTTTTGCCTATCGCTCTCTACCCAGGAAGCTTTGACCCGGTAACCAGAGGCCATGTTGATATCGCGGAGCGAGCAGCGTCCCTCTTTGAACAGGTGGTCGTTGCTATCTATGATGCTCCACCGAAGAATCTGCTTTTCAGCACTGAGGAAAGGGTGGAGCTGATGAAGAAGGCGCTCAGCCACCTGGCCAATGTCCGGGTGGTATCCTACAGCGGGCTTACCGTGGAGTTCGCCAGGAAGGTGAAGGCTAAGGTCATCGTGAGGGGACTGCGGATGAGTTCCGATTTCGAAAGGGAGTTCGAGATGGCCCTCATGAACAAGAAGCTGGCTCCAGACGTGGAGCTGGTCTGCTTTATGACAAAGCTAGAGTACGAATTCATTAGCGCAAGCATATTGAAAGAGGTTTGTAAACTTGGGGGCTGCATCGATGGCCTGGTTCCCGATCATGTGGCCACCGCTCTGAGGGAAAAATTTCGCACCTGATAAAAAGCGAAGGTAGGAGGGGGAAATGACAGAGCAGGCATTATCCGATGTCAAGATTCTGGATCTCACCTGGTACATCTCCGGCCCCTATTGCACCAAGCTCTTGGCCGACTATGGTGCTGATGTGATCAAGGTGGAGAGGCCGGGTGAGGGCGATCCCGCCCGCAAAATGGGCCCCTTTTTCCAGGATGATCCCCATCCGGAGAAGAGCGGGCTCTTTCTGTATCTCAACACCAATAAGCGGGGCATTACCCTGAATCTCAAAAGTGAATGGGGCAAAAAGATCATCAGGGAGCTGGTGAAAGAAGTGGACATCCTGGTAGAGAGCTTTCGGCCTGGGGTCATGGACAGGCTGGGGCTTGACTACGATACCCTGGAGGAGATCAATCCCAAGCTGGTGATGACCTCCATCTCCAACTTCGGTCAGACCGGCCCCTACCGTGACTTCAAGGCCTCGGAGCTCATAATCTACGGCATGGGTGGCGCCATGAACGCCACCGGGCTGCCGGATCGTGAGCCGCTGAAGAAGGGCACGGGGACGCCGGTTCTATTTTCAACAGGGAATATGGCAGCCCTGGCAACCATGATCGCCCTCTACGCCGCCAAAACCCAGGGGGTCGGCCAGCAACTGGATTTCTCCCTGTTCCAGGCGCAAATGGGCACCATCGACCGCCGAATGAGCCACCTCATCGCCTACCAGTACAATAATGAGATCACCGCCAGGTCCGATCCCAGGGCCACGCGCGGGTTCCCCTTTGGCATTCACCCGGCCCAGGACGGATATTGGGAGATAGCGGCGGTGGGGTCACAGTGGCCGGCGGTGAGCAAGATGCTGGATATGCCGGAACTCCTGGAGAAATGGCCCAACATCATGGCTCAACTAGTGGAGGGGGCTAAGGAGGAGTTCGATGCCATCTTCATCCCCTGGTGCTTCGAGCATACCAAGCAGGAGTTGGTTGAGCTGGGGCAGAAGTGCGGTGCCCTCTGCGGGCCGCTGGCCACTACAGAGGACTTGCTGGAGAACCACCACTTTCGAGAGCGGGGATTCTGGGTGCAGATCGACCATCCGGTGGTAGGGAAGGTCACTTACCCCGGAGCCCCCTTCAAATGCCGGGAGATGCCCTGGCAGATACGGAGGCCAGCGCCCCTCCTCGGACAGCACAACGAGGAGGTCTACTGCGACCAGTTGGGATACACTAAGGCCGATCTGGTAAAACTGAAGGAGGCGGGGGTTATCTAAACGACCCCTGGGGAAGGAGAGGGTTGAAATGGCTAAGCTACCGCTGGAGGGGATAAGGGTTATTGAGTGGTGCCCAATTTGGGCTGGCCCCTATGCCGGCATGAATTTGGCCGACTGGGGGGCCGAGGTTATCAGAGTGGAGAATCGCTATCACTTTCCCGTTTATACTAGAGGGGTTATGGTCCGGACCCCCGAGTTCTTGGCTATGCAATCAGCAGGCTATGCCGCCTTCAAAAAATCGGTCTTCAAGGAGGAGATTGCCCATAACATCTTCGTCCTCTTCAATGCCCACGCCAGGAATAAGCTGGGCTGCACTATGAAGCTGCAAGACTCCAAGGGATTGGAGATGTTTAAGCGGCTGATCAAGGTCTCAGATGTGCTCCTGGAGAGCAATGCCCCTCGGGTCAAGGAGCACCTAGGGCTGACCTGGGAGGCGGTTAACGAGATAAACCCCAAAATCATCATGCTCTCCATGCCCGGCTTCGGCGGCACTGGGCCCTATAAAGACTATCGTGCCCTGGGGGCTCATCAGGAGGGCTTCGGCGGTCATACTTATCTCCGGGGCTATGTTGATGACGAGCCAAGTAGCACAACAACTATCTACCATACCAATGAGGCTGGAGGTCTAACCGGTGCCCTGGCCATAGTGATGGCACTCTACCAACGGAGTAAGACAGGGAAGGGGATGTATATCGATATGGCCCAGGTGGAGTCCTCCATGTGCCATCTGGCGCAGGCGATTATGGACTATACCATGAACCGGAGGGTCACCGAGAGGATGGGGAATCGCGACTACCATGGTGCCATCCAGGGCTGCTACCGCTGCCGCGATGTAAGTGGGAAGTGGTTGCCCCCTCGTATTCTGTTCGGGGAGCCCGAGGAAATGGAGGTTGTGGATACCTGGGTGAACATAACGATCAGCAATGATCAGGAGTGGGAGGGGTTCTGTCGCGCTCTGGGCAACCCGGCCTGGACCAGGGACGAAAAATTCTCCGACCACCTCAGCCGACTCAAAAATCACGATGATCTGGATAGGCATATCCAGGAGTGGACCAGACAGCATGACGCCTATGAAGTTATGCACATTCTGCAAAAAGAGGGAACACCAGCCGGGCCGGTCATCGATGAGAAGGATGCCTATAGCGATCCCCACTTAAGGGCTCGGGGTTTCTTTGAGCAGCTCACCCATGCCGACGCTGGCAAGCACCTCTACCCTGGCCTGGCTTTCACAATGTCCAAAACGCCAAATAGCCTGCGGCTGCCACCGGTTCGCCTGGGGGAGCACAATGAATATGTCTACAAAAAGGTCCTGGCCGTCTCTGACGAGGAGTATGCTGAGCTTGAGAAAGAAGGACATATCGGCACCGACTTTACCCCCGAGGCTATAGGAGGCGGGATGTAGCTGGGACTTAGTTAGGCAATTTTTCGACCCTTTAGAGGAGCCAGAGGGGGTGACGAGCGAAAAAGGCGAAGGCTTTCTAACAATACTGACTTTAAGGAGGTGTCAACGGTGGCGTATAAGATTACCGAGGATTGCATCAGCTGCGGCGCTTGCGAGGCTGAGTGCAAAAACGAGGCTATCAGCGAGGGTGAGACGATCTATGTGATCAACCCTGACAAATGCACCGAGTGTGTGGGCATCGCTACCTCGTCGCGCTGCGCCGAGGTGTGCCCCATTGACGACTGCTGCATCCCGGATCCAGCCCATAAGGAAACGAAGGAGCAGCTCCTGAAGAAGTGGCGCAAGCTTCATCCTGGAGAGGAACCTGTTCCTGGCACCTACTAACACAAGCCAGCTCCTTCCCAAAACGGCGTTCTAACGGTCATTAAACATCAAAAAAGCCATTCGCTGCGAAGTCCAGAATGGCGCAGTGAATAGCTTTTTATTGTTTGCGCCCGACGACAAGGGTCTGAAAGCCGACCACAGAATTCAAGTTGGGGTTCTCAAAGTGGTAGAGGCCAGTTTTGGTGAAAAGCGAAAGCAGCCTCAGCCCGAACTCCTTCAGCCTTGGAGATGCTGCCTGATCCAGAAAGAATGCTTTAAACATATAGAGCTGGCAGCCGAAGGCAAAGCCGTCCTTGGCTATCGGGGTTAGTCCTGCCTTAGCCATCAAATGACGAAGCTGAAAGATAGATAGGCTATGCTCTGGATAGAATAGAAACCTTTTCCCTAAGAGAAACTTGGTTAGAGTGTGAATAAAAGCGAATTTATTGGGCACAGAGATAATCACCAGGCCACCTACTTTGCAGGCACGAACGTGCTCAGTTATCATCGCTTGAGACTCATCTATAGGGAAGTGCTCGATAACCCCCTCTGAGTAGACCACATCGAAGCTATCGTCTTTGAAGGGGAGGGAGAAGCCACTAGCCTTCATGGCCTCAACCTTAACCCCGTGCTGGCGGGAGAAGAAAGAGAGCGATGGGAAGGCCCCATCCTCAACATCGACGCCAACGCATTTACAACCCAGCTCTTTAGCGATGCGGGTCAACAGTCGCCCGCTGCCAAAGCCAACCTCTAAGACCAGCGTTTCTCTAGGGATGTACTTGCTGAAGGTGTTGTAGGCATAAGGAAAGTGCCATATATCAGCAGCGAGCCACTCCGGAACATAGAGCCAACTGGGCTTCCCCAATAATGTGCCCCTTAGCATGTGATGTGAATCAGGGCGGCCACCTTCTTCCCCTGGCCCAGCGTCTGGTTCCACTTCTCCACTGCATCTCTGGAGGGAAGGATGGACAGGTCCAGATTTTTCTCCGCCATGTATTTCTGGGCCTCGTCGGAGACCCTGGCCCTGGAGATGGTGCCGATGCCGACAACGGCAACCTGCGCCCCGGTTCCAAAGAGCTCCTCGATCTCCTCCCTCTTAATGTTATGATCGCCGAACATCCAGAAGCCGCCCTTCCTTTGCTTCACCTTGCCATCGGGGAGCAAGATCAGATCCTTACGATACTTCTTGCCATCAACTACGATGGAGCCAAAGCTAAAGCTATCGATCTTGGCCATGCTGCACCCCCTTCCTATCCCTCGAGGCGGTTTAATTCTGAAAAGCCACGATTTTAAGAAGTCGGGTTTTTCCGCCCAATCACTCTTCTTTTTTCTTACTCGAAGAATTGGCGCACCGAGTCGAACTCTGCGGGAAGCAATCCAAGCACCACTGGGAACCAGTCAAGAAGCAATCTTGCGGTGCCTGAGCCATGAATGAGATTTGAACCTAATCCGAACTTAACACACGCTGCCAAAGCTGCGGCACAAAGCAGGCCGCCCAGGATCAGGCCGAGGATAGCCCCACCCAGGTGATCGACCCATCCCAGGGGCACTATCTTGACAAAAAACCTACTCAGGATAATGCTCAGGATGAACGCCACTAGGAGGGTGCTGAGCAGGATGACGGCGTAGGCGGCCCACTTGGCATATTCAGGGTTTGCGATGGGCAACCACCCGCCAACTGTGTCATAGTGCTGCCCGGCGAGTATAATGCCAACTATGAGCCCGACGAGGGGCAGGACCAGGCGGATGATTCCCTGCCTTAATCCCATAAATGTGGTCAGCACCAGGAAGAGGATGAGGACAACGTCCAGCCAGTTCATGCTCCTCCTCTCTCTATCAAGGCGATGGGCAGCCAGGGCCCTCTCATGGGCATAGTCTATCATACAAATGGGGCAAAGCAAAGTCTATGGAAAGGCGTGACAAAAAGGAAGAGATTTGGTATGATGTATTTGGTAATGGTTTTCATTTTCAATAGGGCAGCTTTGCCATGGAAATGCAGGAGCTAAAGGGCCAGAGGATCACCAGTCAGCGAAGGCTGCTTCTCGACCTCTTGCGCCATTCGGAGGGCCATCTGGATGCCGATGAGCTCTATCGCCTAGCCAAGGAGAGAGAGCCACGCCTTAGCCTTTCCACAGTTTATCGCACCCTGCGTCTGTTCAAGGAGCTCGGGCTTGTGGAGGAGCTGCACTTCGCTGAGGAGCACCACCATTACGAGGCCAAGGGGGAAACAGAGCATCACCACCTGGTGTGCCTCGGCTGTGGCGCGGTGATCGAGTTTGAGCATCCGCTGACCGATAAGATGAAGGAGAAGGTGAGCAAAGAAAGCGGCTTTGAGATACTGGGCGCTGAGGTCTACATGGAGGGTTATTGTGAGAGGTGCCAGCGGAGGCGAGGGTGATTTTATTTTTGGCCGACTTATTGCAAATGAGAAGCATTAACAGTATAAGCTATGGAAAGGGTGCTGGATGAGTGGAAAGAGAGAGACCACGGTGCGTCAGATGCACGCTGGCCAGAGTGGCACGGTAGTTGAAATATTAGGCGGGCACGGCCTGGTCAATCGGCTCAACCATTTAGGGATAAGACCGGGTAAGAGGATAACCAAGGTGAGTTCAATGTTCCTGCGAGGCCCGGTGACCATCGAGGTGGGGCAAAGCCTTGTCGCCATTGGCTTTGGTATGGCGGGAAAGATACTGGTTGATATAGAGGAAGAAAAGCGTTGACTGCTTCTTGCCATCAGACCGGGGACAACGAAAGTGGCGCCTCGGGACTGAAGCGAATACTCCTTATGGGCAATCCCAATGTGGGAAAGAGCGCCTTCTTCTCCCGTATAACCGGGGTAAAGGCCATCGCCTCCAATTACCCCGGCACCACTGTAGGGTTCCTCAAGGGCTCGACCAAACTGGGTGAAGAGGAGGTTGAGGTCGTCGATGTCCCCGGCACCTACAGCCTTGAGCCCACCAACAGGGCGGAGGAGGTAGCTGTGGCGATGGTAGCCGACGGCGACCTAGTGATAGACGTCGTCGACGCCACCAATCTGGAGCGGAATCTCTATTTGACCCTGGAGCTACTGGAGAGGCAGGCCCCTGTCATTGTGGCCTTGAATTTCTGGGATGATAGGGAGCATAGAGGGATAGAGATCGATGTAGAAAAGCTGGAGAAGCTCCTCGGGGTGCCGGTGGTTCCCACGGTGGCGGTCACCGGGCGAGGGATAAAGGAGCTGGTGGATCGCATCCCGGAGGCCACATCCCCACAGTCCCCTCCTCGCAGCCGCGATGAGAGGTGGGTTGCCATCGGCAACATAATCGACCAGGTTCAATCGCTGACCCACCGACACCATACTTGGCTGGAGCGGCTGGAAGACGCATCGATAAAGCCGGTGACCGGGCTACTCATGGCCGCTTTGGTGCTGGTTATCTCCTTTTTGGCCATCCGCTTCATCAGTGAGGGCCTGATCGGCTATGTGTTCGATCCCTTTTTTGAACACCTCTGGGCCCCGTTGATGATGAAACTGAGCGCGCTTCTGGGCTCGGGCGGCTTCCTCCACGATCTCCTTATCGGCAAACTCATCGATGGCCAGATAGACCTTTTTCAGTCCTTCGGCGTTCTGACCACCGGTCTCTATATTCCCTTTGGCGCGGTATTGCCCTATGTCTTCTCCTTCTATCTGGTATTGGGGGTGCTGGAGGACCTGGGCTATCTACCTCGTCTGGCGGTGCTACTGGATAACATCATGCACCGGGTAGGGCTTCACGGCTATGCCATCATTCCCACCATGCTAGGTCTGGGGTGCAATGTGCCGGCGATCATGGCAACACGGGTGCTGGAGAGCAAACGAGAGAGGTTTATCGCTGCCACACTGATCTCCATCGGCATACCCTGCGCTGCCTCCCAGGCGATGATCTTCGGCCTGGTAGGGGCACAGGGGGGGCAGTATGTGGCTATGGTCTATGGCACTCTGTTTGTGGTATGGGTGGTATTAGGCCTCATCCTTAATCGAACTATTAGGGGGTTCAGCCCTGAGCTCCTCATAGAGATCCCCCCTTACCGGCTCCCCCACTGGCGGGCGCTGGCGTCAAAGCTGTGGATGCGGGTCTATGGCTTCCTCCGCGAGGCCCTGCCCATAATACTGGTGGCCATCCTGGTCATTGGCATCCTCTATACCCTGGGGGTGTTCGATTTCATCGCCAACCTTACCGCCCCCGTGGTAAGCGGTCTCTTTGGTCTGCCCAAGGAGGCGGTCATCGCTATCGTAGTTGGGTTCCTGCGCAAGGATGTGGCCATAGGGATGCTGGCCCCGCTGTCCCTGAGCGCCGGGCAACTGGTGGTAGGGTCAGTGGTGCTGGCTATGTTCTTCCCCTGCATTGCTGCCTTTGTCGTCCTCACCAGAGAGTTGGGGGTCAGGGGTATGCTGAGGGCAACAGCGATAATGCTTGCTACGGCGACGATTGTGGGCGGTCTGCTGAACCTCGTTTTGTAGAACGGTCGGCTATAGAGGCTTGACTTTTCCCGCTGGGGCTATAGGATGTAGATGGCTTTTGGCCAGTTTCCTCACCCAAATGAAAACTCACCGATTAGCAGCGCTTGTTGTCATTATAGTCCTGATTTCAATAGCGAGCGTGCTTCCCGCCGGAGCCCAGGCTAATCTTTTGCAGAACCCGGGCTTCGAGGCGGGCACTGACCCATGGCAAGCGCATAGCGGCATCCTTCTTCAAACCAACGATACTGCTTTCGTCCACAATGGTAGTTACGCAGCCAAGCTTACCACTGATACAGATGCGGGCTGGTTATATCAGATAGTTCAAGTGCAGCCAGAAGAGACCTACACCCTCAGTGGCTATGCGATAAAGAATGACGATAATATCAGCGCCGTTTTCCTCCGAATCCGATGGTATGAGGAACTGTATGGGCATGAAATCTCATGGGGCAACTCCACGCAACTTACAAACAACGGCCCCAATTACCGGCCTCTCACCGTCACCGAGTCGGCACCGCCGAACGCTCATTCAGCAAGAGTTGAGTGTGTAGTATATGCTAAGCTAGCTGGCATATCGGTCACCGCCTATTTCGATGACCTAAGCCTAGAGGGGCCGCTGCCGCTAACACCCACCCCCACCCCTACCCCAACGCCTACACCAACACCGTCGCCAACGCCTACGCCAATACCATCGCCGACATCCACGCTTACGCCAACACCAATCCCTACAGCAACACCAACACCCACTCCATCGCCTACCCCCGGCGGAACCATAGCAAGTAGAGGCGACTTATTCATCAATGAGGTTCAATATGACCCACCTCAAACTGGACCGGATGCTGACTTCGAGTGGGTAGAGCTTTTTAACCCCGGCGCTACCACAATCAAGCTTGAGGGCTGGACTATCGGGGATAACTATGAAGTCGACCCCATTCCCTCGCTGACCCTGTCGGCAATGGGTTTTGCCGTTATCGCTGCTACCGAGGAAGGCTTTCTAACCAACTCTCCCGACCTCCCTGGCACCATAGTCTTCCTAAACAATGGCAGCATCGGCAATGGATTGAGCAATGATGGCGACCGCCTTATCCTCGCCGACAGCGCCGGGAATGTCATCGATGTCCTCTCTTATGGCAGCGACAGCTCGCAAAGCCCCCATTGTTCCGGGATCGCTGAAGGCCACACATTGGAGCGCTGGCCGCCAGGGGGCGAGTTTGTTGATAATCCAGACCCCACCCCAGGCACGGGCTTTTCCTCCACCCCAACCCCGGTGCCGACCGCCACACCGGAAATCACCCCCGCTGCGACGGCTACAAGGCCGCCGCTGAGCACTCCTACATCGCAGGACACAAATCCATCAGGAGGGTCGACTTCATCCCCGGGAATAGGACTGCGTGCTGTTATCATCGCTGCGGCGTTAGCTTTAGTGGTAATCGTCTTCTTGCTTGGAAGATTGCGGAGCAGAAAATAATTGCCTTACGCCTTTTTCTAGGATATAATTAGGCATCACAGCAATGCCAAGGCCATCGATAGTTACCATAGATGGACCGGTTGCTGCCGGTAAGACCACCATTGGCAGGCTTTTGGCCCAGAGGTTAGGCTATCGCTTCATAGACACGGGAGCGATGTATCGGGCTCTTACCTGGAAGGCGCTAAGGCTTAATACCGACCTTAATGACGAGGAGGCGCTGAGCCGACTTGCCGAGGGCACTAGGGTCGAGTTTACGCCGTCGGAAAAAGTGCTTGTCGATGGTCATGATGTTACCAGAGGGATTCAGAGTTCGGATGTGGAAGCCAGCGTCTCCGTGGTATCGAAGGTGGCTGGGGTGAGAAAGGTGCTGGTGAAGCAGCAACAGGAGCTGGCCCGGGATGGTAAGGTCGTTATGGCGGGGCGGGACATCGGCACTACAGTGTTGCCTCATGCCGAGGCCAAGGTTTACCTCGATGCTACCATCAAGGAAAGGGCTAGGCGGCGTTATCTGGAGCTGATCCAGCGCGGCGATAAGGCAGATTACCAGGTAGTCCTCAAAGAACTGAGAAGAAGGGATGAGATCGATAGCGAGCGCGCCATCTCGCCGCTTCAGCCGGCCCAAGATGCCAGGATCATCGCTACCGATGGCCGCAGCGTGGAGCAGGTGCTATCCGAGATTCTGGCCATGATAGGGGAAGGTTGAATGGCTTGGTCTTATTATGTGGAAACCTTTCTCATGAGGCTTCTGCTCCGCCTGCTGGTGCGATGGGAGGTTCGGGGCCAGGACAACATCCCGGCCAAGGGGCCTTTGATTGTGGTCGCCAATCACCTTAACCTCACCGATCCCCCGGTGCTGGCGGCCAGTATTCCCCGAAGGATTGTATTCATGGCTAAAGAGGAGGTATTTAGCCATCCGGTCCAAGGTCCCTTGGTGCGTGGCTTCAGGGCGTTTCCAGTGCGCCGGGAGGGGTTGGATAGGCAGGCGCTTCGCCTGGCGCGGGGGGTGTTGAAGGAGGGACTGGCTTTGGGCATGTTCCCTGAAGGAACGAGAAGCACCGCCGCGCAACTGCAGAAAGGCCTCCCTGGGGTTGCACATCTGGCCCTGCACGGTAGTTGTACCATCCTTCCGGTGGGGATCGCCGGGACCGAGAACATAAAAGGCTTAGGCTTTTTGATTCGTCGCCCCAGGCTCACGGTGAACATCGGTGAACCGTTCAAACTACCCCCTGTCGATGGCAAATTGACCAAGG
>CAYSLE010000007.1:0-19035 GCA_964431905.1 uncultured Dehalococcoidales bacterium
GGTGGCCCATGTCCCCTTCGCCGATCCCTTCTGCCCCATACTTAGCGACATCCTGTATCGGGCGGCCCTCGATGTGGGGGCCAGGGTTCACAAAGGGGGCACCGGAATCGTGATGGAGGGGCCTCTCTTCTCGACAAGGGCGGAATCGAACCTGTATCGCTCCTGGGGGGCAGACATCATCGGTATGACAGCGCTGCCCGAGGCCAAGCTGGCCAGGGAGGCTGAAATCTGCTATGCTACCATTGCTTGCGTCACCGATTATGATACCTGGCACGAGACCGAGGCCTCGGTAACTATCGACCTGGCCCTCCAAAACCTGGCGCGCAATGTTGATACCGCAAAGCGGATCGTAAATATAGCGGCGGCCAGTATCCCCCAGAGACGGGATTGCGCCTGTGCCCAAGCGCTGGAGAATGCTATTATCACCGCCCCGGATAGGATCCCTCAGCAGATGAAACGAGACCTAGCACTTTTAATCGGAAAGTATATAAAGTAGGGGTGAGGTTTGCCTAGGTTCGAGCTTAGCGGTCTAGCGACGGCGGTGGGGAGTCTGCCCCACATCGACCCCGAAGAGGCCTGCCGTCTGGTGGTCAGGTTTCTGCCGGAGATACCCGCCTGGCCGCAACTGCCCCGGCGCTCCTTCTTGGAGAACATGTACGCCCAGTTCAGTGAGGGTTTCCCCGGTGTCATCATCGAGGGAGACCGTATTTATGTCGATCGAGCCCGGGACCTGGAGAGGCCCCTGGAGCAGCTCTACTCCTCCTATCTGGAGAAGGAGGTGGAGAAATACGCTATAAGCCTGGATTATGCGGCGGGGCTCTATGCCTTCCTGGAGACAGAGCTATCGCCTTTTGCCATCAAGGGACAGGTGACCGGGCCCATTAGCTGGGGGCTGACCGTTACCGATCAGGAGCGCCGCCCGGTGCTCTATGACGACACCCTGGCTGATGCCCTGGCCAAACACCTTCATCTCAAGGCTGCCTGGCAGGAGACAAAGCTAAAGGCCATATCCGCCAACACTATTATCTTTGTCGATGAGCCCTATATGACCTCGCTGGGTTCCGCCTTTGTATCCATCCCTCGGGAGAAGGTGGTCAGCCTCCTCGATGAGGTCCTCTCCGGCATAAACGGGCTCAAGGGAGTGCACTGCTGTGGCAATACCGATTGGTCGCTGTTGCTTTCCACCTCCCTCGACATCCTGAACTTTGACGCTTATAATTATGTATATACACTTGCACTTTACCCTGAGGAATTGAAAGCCTTTGTGGGGAGGGGTGGGGTAATTGCCTGGGGCATTGTCCCCAGTGATGAGCAGGCGCTTAAAGGCGAGAAGGTGAAGAGCCTGATGGACCGGCTGGAGGAGGGGATTGCTACCCTTGACCGGAAGGGAGTCCCCTACCGCCAGGTGTTGAGCCAATACCTGGTCACCCCATCCTGTGGGCTGGAGTCGATGTCTGAGGAGGGGGCGGCCTGGGCCTTGGAGCTCCTAGCCGGGGTATCCAAAAGGCTAAGACAGCGGTATGTTAAAGAGGGATGATAGTGGAGTGCCAGCTGGAGGCTAACAAGGCGAGGTGCATCTGCACCTACGAGCCCTGTGAGCGAAAAGGCAAGTGCTGCGACTGCATCCAGTATCATAGAAGTCATGGCGAGCTGCCGGGTTGCCTCTTCCTACCCGAAGTGGAGAGGACTTATGACCGCTCCATCGCCAGATTTGTGGAGGCTTACCGGAGAGGGAGATAGCGGCCGTTATAGGGTCGGAGGAATATTACGATGAATAAGAGAAAAAGGGTAGCTGATCTAAAGCATCGAAGGAGGAGGAAGAAGCTGGAGGAGAGGAGGAAGGCGCAGCAAGGCAAATGAAAAAGGCCTGCCTTCTCACCGGGGGCCCTGGCGTGGGCAAGACCACCATCATTAAGCAGGCCCTGAGTCGGGTATCGGTAAGGGTGGGGGGATTCTTCACCGAGGAGATAAGAACAGGCGGGGTGCGGCAGGGCTTCAGGATTGTAACCCTGGACGGGCGAAGCGCCATACTGTCCCATGTCGATATTAAGGGCCCCTATCGAGTGGGCAAGTATGGGGTGGACATCGAGGGCTTAGACCGGGTGGGTGTGGCCGCGGTCAAGGATGCGATAAAGGGATGCGACCTGGTGGTTATCGACGAGATCGGGAAGATGGAGCTTTTCTCGCCGTATTTTCGGGAAGCGGTGTTGGAGGCAATTGATAGCGGGAAGAAGGTGCTGGGCACTATAATGCTCGCCTCCCACCCGTGGGCCGATGAGATAAAGCGCCGCCCCACCGTAGCCACGATCTCAGTGACCAGGATGAATCGTGGGCAGGTTTTGGAGCAGGTGCTGAAGTGGCTCAATGAGTAAAGGTAAGGCTGTAACGTTGGTAGAGCAACCGCCGCTGGTTCAGGCGCTGCTATTGCCGCAGGCCTATCCAGAGCGGCCGCAAAGGATAGACTTGGTGCAGACGCAGATGTCCTTTGTCTTCCTAACCGGTGATTATGTCTACAAGGTGAAAAAGCCGGTGGACCTGGGCTATTTGGACTACACCACTCTGGAGAGGCGGAGGCACTTTTGCCACCAGGAGGTGGTGCTGAACAAAAGGCTTTGTCCCGAGGCTTACCTCGGCGTGGTGCATATAGCTGAGAAAGACGGTAAGTTTGCTGTTGAGGGGAGGGGCAAGGTGGTTGAATATGCGGTGAAGATGCGCCAGCTACCCCTTAATAGGACGATGGATAATCTCATTCGAGGTAATCAGCTCTCTAAGGAGATGGTGGCGCAGGTGGCCCGCAGGCTGGTGGAGTTTCACCAGGGGGCGGAAACCAGCGATGAAATAAGGCGCTATGGCGACCTGGGCATCCTGAAGACTAATACTGAGGAGAACTTCGATCAAACGGAGAAGTATATCGGCATCTCCATTTCGCGCCAGACATATGATGCCATCACAGCCTACACCCGGAGCTTCATAAAGGGCAATGCCGCCCTATTTCGTCAGCGGATGAAAGAGGGGAGGATCAGGGATTGTCATGGCGATCTTCACGCTGCCCATGTCTGCTTCAGCGATGGCATCTGCATCTTCGATTGCATAGAGTTCAATGACCGGTTTCGCTACTGCGATGTGGCTAATGAGATCGCCTTCCTGGCGATGGACCTGGACTATCTGGGCCGTCCCGATCTATCGGAACTCTTCGTTGAGGCCTATGTAGAATCGGCTAAGGACCAGGGACTGCTGCAGCTTCTCGATTTCTACAAGTGCTATCGTGCCTGTGTTCGGGGTAAGGTGGAGAGCTTCAAGCTGGATGACCCTCATCTCACCGTGGAGGAGAAGGGGAGGGCTCTGGATGCTGCCCGGAGGTATTTCGAACTTGCACAATCATATTTATGATGAATAGGATTAGGTGGACTGTAAGTTTGTCTATTCGGTTGTTATCTGGAATCGTCGTGAGGCGTCGAAAATGGCAACAGGCATAGAAATGCAATTAACAAAGCGAGTTGGAGAATACTTAGTTTGTGCCGAACTATGTAGAATGAAATTTACCGCAACTACATTCGCAGGAAACGTGCCAGAGTTTGATATTCTAGCAATAAACGACAAATATGAAACAAAACCTATACAAGTAAAGGCGATAAGAGGTGGTAGTTGGCAATTTAATGTTGGCAAGTACTTGGATATTTCAATTTCAAATGACAAAAAACAAACGATAAAGGGTAAGAAACAGCTTGCAAACCCGGATTTGGTTTGTATTTTTGTTAAACTTATTTCACAAGGCAAGGATGAGTTCTACATTTTCAGATTGAAAGATTTACAAGATATTATTTTTAGAGACTACGGCAAGTGGCTGGAGCAACACGAAGGAAAAAGACCAAGAAAGCCTAAATCTATGCATTGCGCGGTTTCTCCAAGAGCTTTAAAGGGATACCGAAACAATTGGGAACTGCTAAAAGAATGATGAGGGAGGTGGTAAAAATGAGAAAGCCATTCGCCAAATTCATAAAATCCGAGCTAGGCCCCAGAGTTCTGCTCATCACCTGTGGCCTGCCCGGCACTTGGAAGACCGAGACCAGCGAGGAGGTATCGCGGATAAAGGGCTACCCCATTGTCAGGTCTGACTTGGTCAGGCAGGAGGTGCTTAAGGGTGAGGACATATTCGATGAGAAAGTGGCCTCAAGTATGGACAAGCGCATGAAGGTCTACGATGAGACCTTCCGCCGCGCCGACCAGGCTCTGGAGAAGGGCGATAGCGTTATAATCGATGCCACCTTCGTCACCCAAGGGCTAAGGAGGCGTGCCGCTGAGATAGCGGCCAAACACCATCGAAGATTGGTGATAATGCAGACCCACTGCCCGCGAGAGGTGTCCATCGCCCGCATTCTGAGACGGACAAAAGACGATTATGAGTCCAACGCCCTAACTGAACAGGCCTACATCAATAATGAGAAGAAGTTCGAAAAGGTTGACCTGGATGAATTGAAGCGAGAATACCCCAACATCGATATCCTTCATTTGACGGTGGATACCCAGTATGACCCGCCCCAGGACTGGTATATAATTGGCGCGGAGAAGAGGTAGGGGGAAGTCTGAAGAGATAAGATGAAAATAGACCTACACATCCATTCCACCTGCTCTGATGGTGCTCTCTCCATTGAACAGATCTTCAGAGAGGCGAAAGACCGCGGTATAGATTTAATCTCGGTAACTGACCATGATTCCATAGACGGTCAGGAGCAAGCGGTTGCCCTGGCTGCGGAGCAGGGTATATCCTATATCACCGGGGTGGAATTGAATGTGACCTTTCCCTATGGTGGGAGGCCCATCTCCCTGGACTTTCTGGGCTACCGCTACGATTTTAAAGATGGGGAGTTAGGGGACAAACTTAAATTGATGAGGGAGCACAGGGTGGAAAGGGCACGTCGCATCCTGGAGCGGCTGAATGCTGAGTTCGATAGAGAGGGCATCCCTAACCTCACTGAGGAAGACCTCCGTAGAATCCAGGAGAGTGTGGATGGGACCTTCGGTCGCCCCCACATCGCTAACTACCTGATCGCCAAGGGGATCGTCAAGGATAAGCAGGAGGCCTTCGATAGATATCTGGTCAAGTGTGACGTGCCCAAGTATCCGCTTCACCTGGCTGAGGCGTCGAGGCTGATTCGGAACGCCGGCGGCATCCTGTTCCATGCTCACCCCAATGACCCCAACGGCACCTCTCTGGTGACAATAACCACCGATCTTAATGAGCAGACGAGGGTCATCGAGGAGAATATGCTGGGGTATATCGATGGCATCGAATGCTGGGACTCCAGGCACGATGCGCTGACTACCGCCCATTACCTAGAGTTCGCCCGTCAGCATGGGCTGATGGTCAGCGGGGGGAGCGATTGTCATCAGAAACCGATACTCATGGGCACCGTTGATATACCCGACTGGGTTGCCCACCAGTTTAATTAGGAGGGCCTATTTTGACGATGAGGAGAATACTGAATGAAGGCTGACATCAAGGATACCTCCTTAGCTGCCTCGGGCCAGCTCCGCATTGAGTGGGCCTCCCGCGAGATGCCGGTTATCAGGCTCATTCGAGAGCGATTTGCCCAAGAAAAGCCGCTAAGCGGGGTCAGAATATCCGGCTGCTTGCACATCACCACCGAGACGGCAAATCTGGCGCTGGCCCTAAAAGATGGTGGCGCTAAGGTAGCGCTGTGCGCCTCAAACCCTCTCTCCACCCAGGACGATGCCGCCGCCGCCTTGGTGGCAGGGCATGGCATCCCTGTTTATGCCATAAAGGGGGAGGATACCGAGACCTATTATAAGCATATAAATGCCGCCCTGGACCACAGGCCTCAAATCACGCTGGATGACGGCGCTGACTTGGTATCGACGATCCATAGGCAGCGCACCGAGCTTATCGGCAATGTCATCGGTGGCACTGAGGAGACCACTACCGGATGTATCCGATTGAGGAGCATGGAGCGTGAGGGGAAGCTGAAGTATCCCATTATCGCGGTGAACGAGGCGGATTCTAAACATTTCTTCGACAATCGCTATGGCACTGGCCAGAGCACTATCGATGGCATAACCCGGGCTACCAATATCCTGTGGGCGGGCAAGAAGGTGGTGGTATGTGGCTATGGCTGGTGTGGGAGGGGGGTGGCGATGAGGGCCCGGGGGCTGGGCGCCCACGTAATAGTGACCGAGGTCGAGCCCATCCGCGCCCTGGAGGCGGTCATGGATGGCTACTGGGTGATGCCTCTCTTAGAGGCGGCGAAGATCGGCGATATCTTCATCACTGTCAGCGGGGATGTAAACGTTATCGATAAAGCCCATTTCCTGTTGATGAAGGATGGTGCGATAGTGGCTAATAGCGGCCACTTCAATGTGGAGATCAATATCCCCGCCCTGGAACACCTGGCGCGGAAGAAGCGCTCCATCCGCCCCTTCGTCGATGAGTATACCTTGTCCGATGGGCGGTGCATCTTCCTCCTCGGCGAGGGACGGCTGATCAACCTTGCCGCTGCTGAGGGGCATCCGGCCAGCGTTATGGATATGAGCTTTGCCAATCAGGCGCTCTGTGTGGAATATATGGTTAGGAGGGAAAAGGCCAAGCCCGGGGTCTATCCCGTGCCTAAGGAGATCGACAGGGAGGTGGGGCGGCTGAAGTTGCTTTCTATGGGTATCACTATTGACACCCTTACTGAGGAGCAGAGAAAATACCTCGACAGTTGGGAGGAAGGAACCTAACACAATCTCTAGGGGAGGAAAACAAAATATGACAACCTTTATGACCTCACCCTCGCTCTTTCTCACCTCGGAGTCGGTTACCGAGGGGCATCCGGACAAGCTCTGTGACCAGATCTCAGATGCTGTCTTGGATGCTATCCTGGCCAAGGACCCCATGGCCCGTGTGGCTTGCGAGACCGCGGCCACCACCGGCCTGGTCACGGTGATGGGGGAGATCACCACCGACTGCTATGTGGAGATGCAGGACATCGTTCGGGGGGTGGTTCGGGATGTGGGTTACACCCGCGCTAAATACGGATTCGACTGCGATACCTGCGGGGTGATGGTTTCCATCAAGGAGCAGTCAAAGGATATCGCCATTGGCGTAGACCGATCCTTTGAGGTGAGAAGCGGGGGCGCATCCAATAACGAGATCGAGTGCCTCGGCGCCGGTGACCAAGGGATGATGGTGGGTTTTGCCTGCAACGAGACCCCGGAGCTGATGCCCCTCACCATCTCCTTGGCCCACAAGCTATGCAAGCGCCTCGCTGAGCTGAGGAAGGACAAGACCCTGCCCTATCTGCGCCCCGATGGTAAGTCCCAGGTCACGGTGGAATACTGCCGTGGCGTTCCCAAGCGGGTGGATGCGGTGATCATCGCTGCCCAGCATGACCCGGTGGTCGGCCACGATGTTATCGAGCGCGATGTCATCGAACAGGTGATTAAGGCCGTGATCCCGCCCTCTTTGTTAGACAAGAGGACGAAGTATTATGTCAATGCGACAGGGCGCTTTGTCATCGGCGGGCCGATGGGCGACTGTGGGCTCACCGGACGCAAGATATTGGTGGATACCTATGGCGGCATCGCCAGGCATGGCGGGGGCTGCTTCTCGGGGAAGGACCCGACCAAGGTAGATCGCTCTGGAGCCTATGCGGCACGGTATGTGGCTAAAAATTTGGTGGCCGCCGGGTTGGCCGACCGTCTTGAGATCCAAATCTCCTATGCCATTGGGGTGGCCCATCCCATTTCCATAGCTATAGAGACCTTTGCCACGGGAAAGGTCGATGATGAGATTATCCTTAACCTGATCAAAAAGCACTTCGATCTTCGCCCTGGGGCCATCATCAACTCAATGAAGCTGCGCCGCCCTATCTATAGACAAACCTCTTGTTATGGGCACTTCGGTCGCACTGATATCGATCTCCCCTGGGAGAAGACGGATAAGGCGGCTGTGCTCCGGGCTGAAGCCGGGCTTAAGGGGTGAGTTGGGAGTTGACGGTGGGTACGGAAGTGATTAAAGTAGTCAGCGGTAGGGCCAGACCTAGGCCAGACGGCCTAGAATTCAACCAAAACAGGTGGAGCTATGAAAGCAGTGATCTTGGTTGGCGGTGAGGGAACGAGGCTTCGTCCCCTTACCTTTAATACGCCCAAGTCCATGGTGCCCATTCTGAACCGGCCCTTCTTGGAGCACATGATCGACTACCTGAGGGGGCACGGCATTGACGATATTATCCTGACCCTGTGTTACCTTCCGGATCATATCCAGCGCTACTTTGGCGATGGCAGCAAGCTCGGTGTAAAGCTGACCAATGTCGTGGAAGACTGCCCCTTGGGAACGGCGGGGGCGGTGAAAAACGTTGAGGAATGCCTCAATGAAACTTTCTTCGTCTTTAACGGTGATATATTCACCGACATCGACCTCACTGCGATGATGGAGTTTCACCGGCAGCGGCGATCCAAGGTCAGCATCGCTCTGACCCCGGTGGAGAACCCCACCATCTACGGGGTGGTGGAGACTAATGCTGAAGGGAGGGTGCGGCGTTTCCTGGAGAAACCGAGCCCGGATGCGGTGACCACAAATATGATCAACGCCGGCGCTTATATTATCGAGCCTGAGGTGCTGGGCCATATCCCCAAAGGCCTGAACTTCACCTTTGAGCATGGGCTTTTTCCCCTGCTGCTGGAGCGCGGCGATCCCGTTTACGGCTATCCATCGGATGCCTATTGGATTGATATTGGCACCCCGGAGAAGTACCTGAAGCTTCACTATGACTTGCTCACCGGAAAGGTCAAGAAGAGCTTTCACGGCGAGCTAGTGGATGAGGGGATATGGGTTGAGGAGGGGTGTGACATCCATCGTCGGGCCGAGCTTGAGGGCCCGATACTGATTGGCAAGGATTGTATCATTGGCTCCCGGGCGCAGTTGAAGGGGCCCTCTGTCATCGGTCCAGAGTGTAATATTGGCGTGCGTAGCCTGATTGAGGGTGCGATACTCTGGCAAAACGCACGCCTGGGACGGGGGGCGTTGGTCAGGAACTGTGTGGTCGCTGAGAATGTAGTTATCGGAGACGGATGTCAGGTCACGGAGGGCTGTGTGCTGGGCAGTAATGTGGTCATCAGGCCTGGCCAAAGCTTGACGCAAGGAACCAAGCTCTGGCCGGCAAATCCGGTTTAGGCTCCCGGAGGAGATGAGGTGCGGGTATTAATCACCGGTGTTACCGGGATGGTGGGCAGCCACCTTGCCGAGTATCTTCTGGCAATAGAAGGTGTGGAGGTCTATGGCACGTGCCGGTGGCGAAGCAGAATGGACAACCTCGATGACCTGAAGAAAGAGGGTAGGCTGAACCTTATTGCCGGCGAAGTTGAGGACGTGCTGCCTAATCGGAGCGATTCCTGGAAACTGAACCTGCTGGAGGCGGATATAACCGATCCCTTTTCCACGAAGCGGGTAGTGGCTGCGGTGAAGCCGGACCGCATCTTTCACCTTGCCGCCCAAAGCTACGTTCCCGTCTCCTGGATCGCCCCTGCCGAAACGCTGTACACCAATATCATCGGGGAGGTGAACCTGCTGGAGGCGGTGCGTGCCGCCGGGATCGATCCTCTAATCCATATCGCTGGCTCCTCGGAGGAGTACGGCCTGGTCCTCCCTGGAGAGCTACCGGTGAAGGAGACCAATCCCCTTCGCCCCTTGAGCCCCTATGGGGTGAGCAAGGTGGCCCAGGAGATGCTGGCGTACCAATACTTTATGAGCTATGGTTTGAAGTCCATCGTCACTAGGGGGTTCAACCACGAGGGGCCGAGGCGGGGGGAGGTTTTCGTTACCTCAAGCATGGCCAAGCAGGTGGCCGAGATCGAAAAGGGGCTTAAGCCCCCGGTTATTTACGTTGGCAACCTCTCCAGCAAGCGGGACTGGTCGGATGTGCGGGACTTCGTGCGGGCCTACTGGCTGGCATTGGAAAAGGGCACCCCGGGGGAGGTGTATAACATCGGCAGCGGTGTCGCCAGGGAGGTGAGGGAGATGCTGGATATACTCCGGAGCATGACCGAAGCCAACATAGAAGTCCAGGTGGATCCGGCCCGACTTCGCCCCTCAGATGTCAAAATGTTGGTTTGTGATGCTACCAAGTTCCGGCAGCTCACCGGCTGGCAACCTCAGATCCCCTTCGAGCAGACCCTGAAGGATCTTCTGGACTACTGGCGGGAGAGGGTTTAGGGTGAGGGCTTCCATTAAGTTCGGCACTGACGGCTGGCGGGGGATTATCGCCGAGGACTTCACCTTTGACAATGTGAGGGTATGCACCCAAAGCGTGGCTAACTATCTTAAAGATTCGGGGCTGGCCCATCGCGGCCTCGTTATTGGCTATGATACCAGGTTTGCCTCCGATGATTTCGCCGCCGCCGCCGCTGAGGTGGTTGCCGCCAATGGGATCAAGGCTTACCTCTGTCAGCGGGCTACTCCTACCCCGGTAATCAGCTATGCCATCCTGGAGAAGAAGGCCGGCGGGGCTATTATTATCACTGCAAGCCATAATGCTGCATCCTGGAATGGCTTTAAGTATAAGACGGAGCAGGCCATAAGCGCTGCTCCAGAGGTCCTGGCCAAGCTGGAAGGGCATATCTCCCAGATCGGGGCTGGCGGCGAAGTGAGGCGAGTGCCGTTGGAGCAGGCGCTGAAGGATGGGCTGGTGGAGAGATTCGAACCGTCCCCTTCATATCTTAGTCATATTGGCAGATTGGTGAATGTGGAAAGGCTGCGCCGCAGCGGTATAAAGGTGGTGGTGGACTCGATGTATGGGGCTGGGGCTGGGTATTTCGAGACCATTTTGGCCGGCGGTGCCACCAGGGTTATCGAGATCCATGGGGAACGGAACCCCCTGTTTCCCGGCCTCCGCCCCGAGCCTATAGCCTCAAACCTGGCCGAGCTTTGTGCCAAAGTGAAACGAAGTCGGGCCAGCGTGGGGCTGGCCACCGATGGCGATGCTGACCGCATCGGCGTTGTGGATGAAAAGGGGAATTTCCTCACCACACTTCAGGTTTTCGCCCTGCTCGCCCTTTATCTTTTAGAGGTTTGTGGCCAGCGGGGCGCTATCGTAAAGACCATAACATCAACCAGTATGCTCTACCGATTGGGGGAGCTTTACGGTGTGCCGGTTTATGAAACGCCCGTTGGTTTCAAGCATGTAGCGCCTAAGATGATCGCCGAGGATGCGTTGATCGGGGGCGAGGAAAGCGGCGGCTTCGGCTACCGCGGCCACATCCCGGAGCGTGATGGCATCCTCTCCGGGCTCTTTATCCTCGACCTAATGGTCAGGCAGCAGAAGACCCCGTCCCAGCTAATAGACTACCTTTATAGCAAGGTGGGGCCGCACTACTACGACCGCATCGACATTCAGTTCCCTCCTCAGGAGCGGGAGGCGATTATCCGTCGCCTGTCACAATTTAAACCCAGCCATATCGATAACGCCGAGGTGGTAAGGATAGGATTAAACGATGGTTTCCACTTCGTGCTGGCGGATGGCACCTGGCTGCTCATCCGCTTCTCGGGGACGGAGCCTCTCCTTCGCATCTACGCCGAGAGCGACAGCCTACAGCGGGTGAAGAGGCTCCTCGTTGAGGGGAGGAACATAGCCGGGGTTTAGCCCATGACATATCTGGACGACCCTGAAGTCTATAGAAAGCTCGATCCCTCTAACCTGCTGGGGAGGCTGGGTGAATTGTCGCAGCAGTGCCGCGAGGCTTGGCATGGCGCCCTGGACCTCTCCCTTCCCTCCGATTATGCCGCTGTGGACAGAGTGGTTATCCTGGGGATGGGGGGCTCCGCCATTGGTGGTGACCTAGTGCGCAGCTTGGCCTTAACCCAGGGCCGGGCCCCGGTATCGGTGCATCGGGATTATGGTCTGCCCCCCGGGGTCGATGCCAGAACCCTGGTCATCGCCTCAAGCTATTCAGGAAAGACTGAGGAGACTCTTTCCGCCTTCACCGAGGCCCTGCAAACGCCAGCAAAGAAAGTGGTGATCACCACTGGGGGCAATCTTAAGGCCCTGGCTGAGGAAAACCGTGTGCCGGTGTTTACCTTCCACTACAAAGCGGAGCCTCGCGCTGCCTTGGGCTACAGTTTCTTTCCCATCCTGGCCATTTTTCATCGGCTGGGGCTGATGTCCACCCCGTCCCAAGATGTAGATGAAACAATAGAGGTCCTCCAAAAGCTATCGGCGGTACTGGATAAGGGGGTTCCTCAGAGGATCAACCTGGCGAAACAGTTAGCGACCAAGCTTTTGGGGCGGTTGGTGATAATCTACGGGGCGGGCATCCTCTCCCAGGTAGCCTTTCGTTGGAAGACCCAGTTCAACGAGAACAGCAAGACCTGTGCCTTCTCTGAGTGCTTGCCGGAGCTGAACCACAATGCCGTAGTCGGCTACAGGTTTCCCTTGTGGCTTGGGGAGAAGGCATTTGTCATTTTGCTGAGTTCGCCTCGGCTTCATTCCCGCACCCTAATGCGTTATAATGTCACCG
Source organism: uncultured Dehalococcoidales bacterium (assembly GCA_964431905.1). GTDB lineage: Bacteria > Chloroflexota > Dehalococcoidia > E44-bin15 > E44-bin15 > CAYSLE01. The sequence goes on from CAYSLE010000007.1 coordinate 12,511, forward strand.
GTGAGTTGCTCGCCAGTGCCGGGATCGCCTACGAGGTTGTCCATGCCAGGGGAGAGAGTCCCCTAGCCCAGATTATGAGCACCGTTCTCTTTGGTGACTATGTTAGTTACTATCTGGCGATGCTGAACGAGGTCGACCCCTCCCCTGTGGCTGCCATCGATTACCTCAAGGGGCGACTTGCCGAATTCAAAATCTAGTGTTAAAATAGTGAAGCTTCAGAAAGGGGTGTAAATATGGACTTCAGGTTTAGCCTAGAGGAGGAGGCGTTTCGTCAGGAGATAAAGCGGTATTTTACTGAAGAGTTGTTGCCATCGGGCTTCTGGGGGGGGATGTACGAGGAGTTTGCCCCGGAAAACTTCGAGTTTACTAAGCAGGTAGCGAAGAAGCTGGGGGCCAAGCGGTGGCTGGCGATGAATTGGCCTAAGGAATATGGAGGGCTTGGGGTCTCCCCCATGCATCATATGATCTTCAAGGAGGAGGCGGCCTATCACGGAGTCCCCGGGATCGATATGGGCATTGGCGGGATAACCTGGGTTGGCCCTACCCTATTGCTTTTGGGCACTGAGCAGCAGAAGAAGGAACATCTGCTGCCGCTGGCCCGTGGCGAGAGGTGGTGGTGCACCCTTTATAGCGAGCCTAGCGCTGGCTCCGATATGGCTAATATCCAGTGCCGTGCTGTTCGCCAGGGGGACGAATACATAGTTAATGGCCAGAAGGTATGGACCAGCGCCGGCCATATCGCCGACTGGGGTTGGCTCATCGTCAGGACCGACCCCAATGCCCCTAAGAAACACCACGGCATTAGCCTTCTCCTTGTCGATATGAAGACCCCGGGCGTAACGGTACGGCCTCTGATCAACATGGCCGGTCATCACCACTTTAACGAGGTCTTCTTTGACGATGTTCATATCCCAGTGGTGAACCTGATAGGAGAGGAAAACCGCGGTTGGTATCATACCATGATCGCCTTATCCTTTGAGAGGACTGCCGGTGTGGCTATGGCCGCTGGAGCCCGCAGGACTCTCAATACGCTGATAGCGTTTGCCAAGGAAACCAAGATCGACGGGCAACCCCTTGCCAAAGAACCCGAGGTTAGGCAAAAGCTGGCTGAGCTTGCCATCGAGGTTGAGATTTGCCGGATTCTGGGTTATCGCATCGTTTGGCTGCAAACCAAGGGGGGAATCCCCGGGGTTGAGGCCCCGATGATAAAGGTGTTCTCCTCAGAGGTGCTGAATCGGATGGGCCATATCGGGACCCAAATGATGGGGCTATATGGACAGCTATGGCGTGGCTCCAAATGGGTGCCGCTTGCGGGCAGGGTTCTGGACATGTATCTGGAATCCGTCGGTTTCCTCACCGCGGCGGGGACCTCGGAGATCAATCGCAACATCATTGCCGAGAGGGGGCTAGGGCTGCCGAGAAGTCTCTGAGGCCCTAACGTTTGCTGTATTGCTTTGCCTTACGGGCGCGGATAAGGCCGTATTTCTTTCGTTCCTTTACCCGAGGGTCGCGGGTTAAGAGGCCGTGGTTACGCAATATAGGTTTCAGGCTTTCGTCCGCGGCCACTAGGGCACGGGCGATCCCGTGGCGAATAGCTCCAGCCTGTCCGGCACTGCCACCCCCACTCACCTTGATGCTAACGCCGAACTTATCTGAAGTATTGGTAACCGCCAACGGCTTCAGAATCTCTTTCTGAAGTCTCTCTTCGGGGAACAACTGCTCGAAGGGCTGGCCATTGACCACAATGGCGCCCTCTCCGGAAAAGAGCCTAACCCGAGCCACCGCGCACTTGCGCCGCCCTGTGGCGTAAAAGTAGCTTCTGTCCTTCAATCAGCACTCCCTTCTTTGGATTTCTCCACCTGGGCCTGGTGGGGATGGCTCCCCCCAGGATAGACCTTAAGCCTTTTTAGCATATCCCGGCCCAGCCGATTCTTGGGAAGCATCCCCTTAACTGCATATTCGATCACCCGAGTGGGGCGGGTCTCCATCATTGTGGCAAACGTGGTGCTCTTAAGTCCACCAGGATATCCGGAGTGGCGGTAGTAGACCTTTTGCTGAGCCTTCTTGCCGGTGACCCTCACCTTTGCCGCGTTTATCACAATAACAAAGTCGCCGGTGTTAAGGTGGGGGGCATAAATCGGCTTGTGCTTGCCCAGGAGAAGAGTGGCCACCTCCGATGCCAGCTTACCCAGGGGCTTCCCTGAGGCATCAATGACGTGCCACTCTGGTTTGAGCTCTGAAGCTTTAGTGCTATAGGTTTTCATTTTTTCGCTCTTTTCACCCCTCGTCTTTATAGCCACGCTATGCTTTTCTATTCGAGCTCAGATGATAAACCAGTTCGGAATGTTCGAAAAAAGGGTAATTTACCTTCAAAAGACATAGCCCATGGGGTGGGAGGGCTGGCCCAGTCACACCGGGCTTCTTAGACTGTAGGATCTGTTCCAGAGCTGCGGCATTGCTTTTCCCCAGCCCCACTTTCACCAGCTCGCCCACGGTGTGGCGCACCTGGTGGGGAAGGAAGGAATTGGCCACCATGTAGAAAATTACAAGATCGCCTTCTGTCAGCACCTCTGCCCGGTAGACGGTTCGCACCGTGTTCTTGCGACCGTTAAGGGAGCTAGCAAAGGGGGCAAAATCATGTGTCCCCAATAGAGCACGGCAAGCCTCGTTCATGCCTTGGACATCGAGAGGCTTGGCCATGAAATAAGCAAACCGGCGCAGCAGTGGGGATGGGGTGGCACTATTTAACAGCCGGTAGCAATACTCCCTGCTGAGGGCATCCCTCCGGGCATCGAAGTCATCTCTCACCCCGAAAGCCTCCCTAACTGCGATATCCTCCGGCAAATAGTAGTTTAGCGCTGGGATAAAGGTCTCCGGCGACAGGGTTGAGGCGGTGGCAAAGGCGGCCACCTGACCTTTGGCATGAACCCCCTGATCGGTGCGACTGGCGCATGATATACGGATCCTCTCCCCAGTAACCTTCATCAGGGCACGCTCTATCTCGCCCTGGATAGTAGGTGCATTCGGCTGGACCTGGAATCCATGGTATCTGGTGCCCTCGTATTCTATAACCAGCGCAATCTTCCTCATAGAAGCCATTATTTTACCAACTCTAGCTGGGCCATGGGCGCTGCATCGCCAAGGCGGGGCCCGAGCTTGGTTATTCGGGTGTAGCCTCCAACGCGCTCAGCATACCGCGGGGCGAGCTCATCGAACAGCTTGGCCACCACATCTTTGTCGGTGACAAAGGCCAGTGCCTGACGGCGGGCATGTAGGCTGCCATTCTTACCCAGGGTGATCATCCTCTCGGCCATGCCCCTGACCTCTTTTGCCTTAGCCTCGGTGGTGACGATCTTCTCGTATCTGAGGAGGTCGGTTACCAGGTTCCGATACATCAACATCCGGTGATCCGTGGGCCGAGAAAGCTTTCGACCGGCAACGCCATGCCTCATTTTGAGCCCTCCTCCTCTCCTCCTTGCTCTAATTTAGTCTCTTGGCCAGGGGTCTCTTCCTCCGGGGCAAACCCCATGACCTTAAGCTGCTGCCGTAGCTCCTGAAGTGCCTTCTGGCCTAAGTTCTTTATCTCAAGCAATTCTTTGTCGGTCTTCTCCAATAGCTCCCCTACCTTGGTTATCCCAGCCCTCTTCAAACAATTAAAGGTGCGCACGGAGAGGTTGAGTTGCTCGATAGGTATATTATAGTGCTCCGGGGGGGCAGCGCCTACCTTTTGGGGTACGTGGGCCAGCTCATAGAAAAGCTGGAACTTCTCAACTAGTATCTGGGCCGCCTTGCTCAGCGCCTCGAGGGGCGATATCGTGCCATCGGTCCACACATCGAGGATTAGCCTCTCGTAAGTGGTCACCTGCCCCACGCGAGTGGGCTCTACGGTATAGTTAACCTTGCGAATTGGGGTGAAAACGGCATCCACCGGGATTACGCCTATGGAAAGCCCATCCCCATGTCCAGCGGGCACATATCCCTTTCCCTGTTCTACATTAAACTCAACAATGAGCTTGGCGTCTGGGGAATCCAGCGTCGCCAGATGGAGGTCTGGGTTCGCTATCTCAAATTCAGCGGACGGTTTGATGTCACCGGCACATACCTCCCCCTCTCCCTCCGCTTCTAGGAAGAGTTTGCCCTCCCTGGAAGAGAGGGGACGCAGCCGCAATGCCTTGACATTTAGCAGGAATTCTATGGTGTCCTCTTTTATATGGGGAATGGCGGAGAATTCGTGTAGCACCCCCTCGATCTTGACCCAGGTTACCGCAGCACCGGTAAGAGAGCTTAAGAGCACCCTGCGCAGTGCATTGCCTAGGGTAATGCCAAAGCCTCTCTCCAGGGGCTCGGTGACAAAGCGCCCATATTTATCTGAGCTTTCCACACATTCTACCTTGGGCATCGCTAACTCAGCCAAGTGCCAACCTCCCAAAACTATCGGGAATAATACTCAACAATGGTTTTTTCATCGAATCTAAGGTCGGTCTCAGTCCGACTGGGTAGGGCCAGGACTTGACCACGGAGGTTTTCTCGATCCAGGCTGAGCCAATTGGGGACTATTTTGTCCTTAATCTGCTCCGCTATCATCCTATAGTATTGCGTCTTGGTGCTTCTCTCCTGCCAGGCGACAACATCGCCTACCTTGGCCTCGTAGGAAGGTATGTCCACCTTGTGGCCGTTGACGGTGATGTGGCCATGGCGCACTATCTGGCGGGCCTGGCGGCGAGAGTCGGCGAAACCAAGGCGGTAGACCACGTTGTCCAGTCTCATCTCCAGGATCTGGAGCAGGTTTTCCCCGGTGATCCCGGGACGCCTCTGCGCCTCGGCGAAGTGCCTGCGGAACTGCCGCTCTAACACCCCATAGCTTTGCCTTGCCTTCTGCTTCTCCCTTAGCTGGAGGCCGCGATCGGATATTTTGCGTCGCCTGGATCGTTGCTGGCCTGGTGGTAGAGTGCGCCGTTCCAAGGCACACTTGCGCGTGGTGCACCTTACCCCCTTTAGCATCAGCTTCTCACTCTGGCGCCGGCATAGCCGACAGGCCGCTTCTGTATATCGAGCCATATTTCACACCCTCCGCCGCTTTCTGGGGCGACAGCCATTGTGGGGTATAGGGGTTACCTCCCTGATACCAGTGATGGTGAGTCCCGCCGACTGGAGAGAGCGGATGGCGGCCTCACGTCCACTCCCCGGCCCCTTTACATATACCTCAACCTGCCTGAGCCCGTGCTCCACCCCTCGTCTCGCTGCTTGCTCCGCAGCCAGCTGGGCGGCATAAGGGGTGCCCTTTCGCGACCCTTTGAAGCCGGCAGTGCCGGAACTGGCCCAGGCAATGGTGTTGCCAGAGGGATCGGTAAGGTTGATGACGGTGTTATTGAAAGTGGATTGGATGTAAGCCCGACCCTTGGGGATCGCCTTTCTCTCCCTCTTTTTCACTCGAGTTGTTTTCTTCTCGCCTGGCATGATGCTCCTTTACTTTCGGGATACAGTGCGGCGACGTCCGGCTACCGTCTTGCGGGCCCCTCTTTTGGTGCGGGCGTTGGTTCTGGTGCGCTGCCCGCGAACCGGCAAGCCGCGGCGGTGCCTGATGCCGCGGTAGCTGCCGATCTCTATAAGCCGCTTGATGTTGAGATTGACCTCCCGCTTCAGCACCCCTTCCACCTTGAAATCTCGATCGATAACCTCGCGAATGCGGCTGACCTCCGCCTCGCTAAGGTCCTTGACTCTGGTATCGGGATTGACCCCAATCTGAGCCAGGATTTTCTGGCTCGAGGTGCGGCCAATGCCATAGATATAACACAATCCGATCTCGACTCGCTTCTCCTTGGGCAGGTCTACCCCTGCTATCCTCGCCATTCTTTCGCCTCCGCGCTTTGCTCCTGAAGAGGCCACGATACGCTATCGTGTCCAATTTCAAAAAGCTAGCCTTGTCTTTGCTTGTGCCTCGGGTTTTTGCATATAACCCGGACAACGCCTTTTCGCTTTACCACCTTACAATTTTCACATCGTGGCTTCACCGAAGCTTGAACCTTCATCCTACGCCTCTTTCGATGGCTGTAATCCTACTTAAAACGGTAGGTGATTCTCCCTCTGGTTAGGTCATAGGGAGAGAGCTCTACCAGCACTTTGTCACCGCGGAGGATCCTTATGTAATGCATCCTCATCTTACCGGAGACGTGGGCCAGTACCTTATGCCCATTGGCTAGCTCAACGCGGAACATGGCGTTGGGCAAAGGCTCGATCACTGTCCCTTCGACCTCAATAATTTCCTTCTTGGGCATTTTGCTAATCAAACCTGGTTAGTATATCCGCCTCGGCATCGGTGATGGCAATGGTATGCTCGAAGTGAGCGCAAAGGCTGCCATCGGCGGTGGTGACGGTCCACCTGTCCTCCGCCACCTTTGTCCGCCACCCCCCGGCATTGACCATAGGCTCCAAAGCCAGGGCCATCCCCTCTTGGAGGAGGGGGCCCTGCCCCGGCAAGCCGAAATTCGGTATCTGCGGGTCTTCGTGCATCTCCCGGCCGATGCC
>CAYSLE010000008.1:0-18633 GCA_964431905.1 uncultured Dehalococcoidales bacterium
GTAGTATCGGAGGAGAAGGCGAAGCCGGGAAGGACCTCTCGCGCCGCGTAAAGGGCAAGCAGCTCCTTGGCCAGGTCTCCTGCTGCCTGCTTAACCCTTTGCTTGGTTCGCGCCCACTCCTGAGTGCCGAGCCGGCTCAGCGCTGGAGGCTGGGCACTAGTGCCGATATAGCGACCTATCCTATCCATCTGATCGCTGGGCACATAAAGCCGATCGCCGGCGGCATATTCCAGAACCAGATACTCCCGCTCCGTCTCCCCGATGCTCATCTTAGTGACACCGGCGAACCTGGCGATGCCATGCTCGATGTGCACCACATAGTCGCCCACAGCAAGCTCAGACAGAAACCCCGCCCTGCGCATCGGGCGTCTCTTGACCTGCCGTCTCTTCTTGGCGAAGCCAAAGAGCTCGGCATCGGTTAGTAGGGTCAGTGAGTCCATGACCCATCCCTGAGCCAGCGAGCCCTCCACCAGAGCGATGATGCCCGGTGGTGGCGGTTTCTCCAGCCTGGACTGAGGCGGGGCAACGATATTCTGCTCCTCCAGTAGCTCGGAGAGCCTTCTCGCTTGATGGGACACAATGATAATGCGCCCCTTTTTGAGCATTTGCCGGGCATCTTTTAGGAACGCGCTGAGCTTTCCACCATAGCTGGGTGCAGAGGAGAAGGAGAGCCGGACCTGGGTCGTGTCATCCCCCTGCCATGCCCAGAGCGAAAGGCATCGCTTCCTGCTCTCGATCCTGGCCATAAGCTCGACCCAGGTAATATGGGGAGCAGGGAAATTGCGGGGAAGCTCCCCTCGGGCTATCTGCTCCCGCCGCAGCTCTCCTGCCTGGGCATCCAGCTCGCCTAATGCCTGCTCGATTTCGGCGGGCTGATCCAGGACGAGGAGGACGTTCTGCGGCAGATGATCGATAATACTGCTGTTGCTAAATAAAGGTATGTAGAACTCCAACCCCTGGATTTGCTCCCTCCGCAGCAGTCTTTCAAGTTCATGCCCTATTCTCTCCCGCGCTTCTATGTGGCAACCTGAGAGGTCGAGCTGATTCAGGATGCCTTCGGCGATCAGCCCTTCGTTGGGGAAAAGGGCCTCGGCGGCGGGGACCACTGTCACTGAGGTCACCATCTTCGCCGAGCGCTGGGTTGCCGGGTCGAAGAGGCGGATGCTCTCCACCTCATCGCCAAGGAGCTCGATCCGCGCTGGCAGTTCGCTTGATGGAGAATAGATGTCGATGATACCCCCACGGCGACTGAAACTCCCCGGCACCTCCACCATGTGCTCCCATTCATAGCCCATGCCTTGCCATTTGGCCAGCAGCTCTTCGATATTGACCTTCTTCCCCTGCCAGATGGTGTGGACTGCCCTTTGGAAAGCAACGGGCGAAAGGGTCTTTCGAGCTATGGCATAGGCCGAGGCGATAACCAGCGGGGTTTCATGCTCGCGGTTCAAGATGGAGAGGGCCTTGATTCGCTGTTGACTGGTGGATGAATCGGAGGCGAGGCGTTCATAGGGGAGGGAATCGGGCTCGGGGAAGATGAAGGCATCGACCCCCCAGGCGATAAGCTGGTCCTGAAGATGCCTGGTCTCCTCAGGGCGCGGCGTGACCACCAGCATAGGGAGCGCTACCTCGCGGTGAAGAGAAGCGAGGAGGTAGGGCTTGGCGGCATCCAGAACCACTACCGCCTCCTCCTCACCACGCCTCAGCCCCTCGACGAGGTGGCGATAGCCGGGAAGGTCATCGATCAGCGGCAGCAAAGAAGCCAAATTCATGAAAACACCCAAAGGGCTAGCCGCTTCAGACTAGCCCTGTCTCGATTGTAGCATAGCGCCTTCTATGAGGCAAGTTTGGAAACTTGACAGAAGGCCATGTAGTGGGATAGATATAGGTAGTCTTACCGATCGCCAAGGGGGAACTATGAGCCAGTGGCTCGAAAAATATAAGCTCGTCATCGCTATTTTGCTTGTCATCCTGCTCGTCAGCGGGGGGGGAATGCTCTTTCAAAAGCAACCCTGGGGCAGAGAGCCGGTGGAGATAGCCATCACCACATCCAATACTACCATGCCCATAGCCGGGGCCGAGGTTTATGTCGGCGGGGCAGTGATGAGCCCCGGGTGGTATCCTCTTGAAGAGGGGGACAGCTTTGGCGATGCCATAATGGCCGCCGGTGGATTGAGCAGCGATGCCGATCCGGAGAGGGTCAAACTATACGTCTACCAAACCGACGAGGGCTTTGAGCCACAGAAGATCAGCATTAACCGGGCCGATGCCTGGCTGCTCGATGCCCTGCCCGGCATAGGCCCAGCGCTGGCCGAAGATATTATCCAATACCGTGAGGACAACGGGCCGTTTGCAAGCATCGAGGAATTGATGCGGGTTCCTGGGATTGGCCCAGCGAAATTCGATGGACTGAAGGATTTGATCACAGTAGAGTAGAGGTTAACAAATTTACACTGGATGAACCTAGTTTATAGGAGGTAGCCGAGATGACCACTTCGATCTTCGATCTCACGGACAGGGTAGCCATTGTCACTGGAGGGGGCACCGGAATCGGGCGCGGCATAGCGCTGGAGTTTGCCACGGCCGGGGCCGACGTCATTGTCGCCAGTCGCAAACTGGAGAACCTGGAGAGGGTGGCATCTGAGATCAGGGGGCTGGGAAGGCGCTCCCTGGCGATCGCCACCGACGTTCGCAAACCTGAGGATGTGGAGAACATGGTGCAGGTAACGCTGAAGGAGTTGGGCAGGATCGACATACTGGTCAACAATGCCGGGGCTGGTTTCAATTGCCCGGTGGAGGACTTGAGCCCAGGGGGATGGGATGCCATCGTTGGCATCAACCTGAAAGGGGTGTTTCTGTGCAGCAAGGCCGTTGGCAGGGTGATGATCCAGCAACAGAAGGGCAAGATCATCAACATTGCCTCCACTGCGGGACTCTATGGCTCACCCACGCTGGCCCACTACGGGGCGGCCAAGGCCGGGGTTATCAATTTTACCAAGAGCCTGGCTCAGGAGTGGGGGAAATACAACATCTATGTCAACTGCATTGCCCCGGGTCCGGTTGTCACTGAAGGCTTTATGGAGGTGCTCAAGGCAACCGGTATAACTGAGCCACCCCCACCCCACAACATCCTCCAGCGCTGGGGCCGCCCCGAGGAAATCGCCTATGCTGCCATATTCTTGGCCTCGGAAGCGTCCAATTATATGACTGGAGAGACCATCTGCGTCGGTGGCGGCTCGCGAGTAGCAGAGGGGTGAGACCTAACATCTGTTCACAGTGGCGTATCAGCTAAGAAAGATGAAAGCCCTTAGGCCAAGAGAATGACGCTGGTCTATGTGAGCATTGCCTTTGTCGTCGGCATCTATTTCGGCTCTCATTTCTATTTGCCGCTGGCCATCGCTCTACCGATCATCTTTGTTGCCCTCTTTATTGCGCTCCTCTGGCGAAAGAATAGGCCACTCCTTTTAGGCGGGCTATGTATAGCCCTGTTCCTCGGCGGCGCTCTGAGATTCGGCGCGGTGCCCACCGGAGATGAGCTCCAAGATTATCATAACCAGGCTGTCGAAATCGTCGGCGTGGTGGCTGAGGAGCCCGAGCCAAAGGACTCATCGCTGGCCTTTATCCTCTCCGCCAGGGAGCTGAACGGGGAAGAGGTCACGGGCACCGTCCTGGTTCGCACCAGCAGGTACCCTATCTATGAGTATGGTGACCTGGTGAGGGCGACCGGAGAGCTGGAGGAGCCGCCGCAACTGGAGGATTTCGACTACGGTGCCTACCTTGCCCGCCAGGGGATATATTCCGTAATGTATTACCCCGATGATGTGGAGCTTATAGCCACAGGGCAGGGGCCGCAGCCGCTCCAAGCCATCTACTCCTTCCGGCACCGGATGGGGGAAGTGCTGGGAGAATCTCTTGCCGAGCCTGAGGGTTCGCTGGCCCAGGGCATCCTGCTGGGGCTGCGCCACAACATACCTTCATCCCTCTATGAAGATTTTCAGCGTTCGGGGACGGCCCATCTCCTGGCCATCTCCGGGCTTAACATGGCCATTGTCGGCAGTATCCTGCTCAGTGTCTCGGTGTGGCTCTTCGGCAGGCGGAGGCCAACCTATTTCGTGGTGACTCTCAGTGTGCTGTGGCTTTATGCCCTGCTCGCCGGGATGTCGCCTTCAGTGATACGGGCTGCGATCATGGTCAGCCTTTTCCTTCTCGCCGCCTTTTTAGGTCGGCAGCGGAGCGGGATAACCGCCCTCGCCTTTGCCGCCGCTATAATGGTAGCGATCAACCCCCAGATACTTTGGCAGGTGAGCTTTCAGTTGAGCTTCCTTTCGGTGCTGGGGCTTATACTTCTAGCTCCTACCTTTCAGCGCTGGGGGCAAAAGACAAAAGCCCCAAATGTGGTGGTGGATAGCTTCGCCTACAGCCTGGGGGCCACACTGGCCATCCTGCCCCTGGTCGCTTACTACTTCGGGTACATCTCCCTGGTTGGCCTGCCCGCCACCTTCCTTGTCCTGCCAGCGCAGCCCGGCATCATCGTCCTATCCGCCCTGGTCGGCTTTGTCGGGCTTTTCGCCCTGCCTCTGGCCCAGGTCATCGGCTGGGTCGATTGGCTCTTTCTGGGGTATATGGTTGTGGTGGTTAAGGGCTTCGCTGCACTGCCGCTCTCCTCCCTGGAGGCTATCGCTGTCGATGCCTATTGGATCTGGCTCTACTATGGTATATTTGGAGGCGCAATCTGGTTGGGCACAAGGAGGAAGCACATTTCTTTGAAGGCCGGGGCCCGAAAAACAGCCAGCGCTCTGACCTCCTTCTCCCGGAGGATACCGGCCAAATGGGTCCTTTTCCCCCTCTTTATCATCGCCATCCTGGTCTGGGTTGCGGCAGCGGTTGCACCGGAGACGGGCAAGCTCAGCGTCAGCATCCTTGATGTGGGGCAGGGCGATGCCATCCTGGTCACCACGCCAGCGGGGCAGAACACCCTCATCGATGGCGGCCCCAGCCCGGAAGGAGTGTGCTTCGAGTTGGGACAGCATCTCCCCTTCTGGGACAGGACCATCGACCTGGTGGTGCTGACCCATGCCCATGATGACCACGTCACCGGCCTGGTGGAGGTGCTTCGCCGCTACCAGGTGGGGCAGGTGCTGTATCCCCAGGGCATCGATTGTGACTCCAATGCATATGATGAGTGGCTTAACGTGATCGATGAAAAGGGGATCGAGAGCACCAGAGCGCAGGCGGGGCAGGTAATCCAGCTAGGCGATGGGGCGACCCTCGAGGTGCTTCACCCGCCGCTAGACCTTCTCCCGGGCACGGAGTCGGACATCGATAACAATGGGGTGGTTCTGCGCCTGGAGATGGGAGAGGTCAGCTTTCTGCTCGCTGCCGACCTCTATGCCGATGGGGAGCTCTATCTCATTGACCGGGGGCTGGAACTGAGGAGCACCGTGCTTAAGGTGGGCCATCACGGCTCCAGCACCTCAACAAGCTCCGAATTCCTCGCCGTGGTAAGCCCCCAGGTGGCGGCCATCTCAGTGGGCGCTGATAACCCCTTCGGCCAGCCCAGCGATGAGGTCATGGCCCGGCTCAGTGAAAGGCTTGGCCAGGACAGGGTCTACCTCACCTCCGAACGGGGCACCATCACCTTCACCACCGACGGCCAGAGGCTGTGGGTGGAGACGGAGAGGTAGATGGTTGACAGGGTGCTTAGATGCTATACTTATCATTGAAGAGATATGTGGAATACATCTAGGAGAAATAATTATGGATGCGAACGAGTTAATCCGTGATGAATACAATCAAATCCAGCAGCGCCGACAGTTGTTTTCGGGGTTCATTATGGATTGGCTAAGGGTGATGGTTCCTGTTGGAGGCGGCCTTTTCGGTTTCTTCTCATGGCTCGGGCAGCGGTTAGCACAAGATACTAGCCAATCCTATTTCTGGCTTCTCCCGTTATTTGGCTGGCTCCTTTTCGCCATAGCCATGATAACATGGCGCGCTGTGGTTCACCATATTGACCGACAGATTGTGGCAATGTATCCGCGAATGCTTGAACTGGAACAGAGACGGGGATGGTTCGTAGATACTATATATTACTATAACAATCTAAGTAGGCATGCCGGGCGAGTACTTATGGGATTCGTTCAACTACAGGATGACCAACCTGAACGCCGTAACTTCCGGCTATATGTAAACGCGTGTAGAAGAAGCGGTCAAGACCCTCACGATTTGTTGCTGCGTGTCTGGGATCAACTTGGGTATAGATCCGTAGGTAGTCGCGGGCATGCAGCCCAAGATTGGGCAGTCTACATTATAAGTATCGTGGCATTAGCTATTGCGTCAATACTGGCTTATGAACTCGGTGCATGTGATGCAGCCCTCGCTGTCATTTCTGCTATTTTCTTTATAGCTGTCACAGAGTTTTTTACTTAAAGGTGTGGCGGCACCACTGGAATTAAACACCACGTTTAGTGCCAGATAACTTAAACATGTTTAGCACCCAGCTGCGACAGAGTTATGAAACAGACACGCATAACACAAAGCCAGATTGTTAGCTGCCTATAGCACCCGCAGTCTTTCTATGTGAAGCTCCTTACGGCCTCAAACGCTGCCTTATCCCGCAACTGCTCCTGAACCTGCCTCGGGTCTATGTTGCCGTAGACAGCGATGAAGAAATAGTCATATGCAGACGCTCAATGGCAGTTTGAGCGGTTTTGTCCACGTCAGAGCGCCAAAGATAAACTGAGGCCTCTACTCTGAGCTATAGCTGCACAATGCGCACCTGGGCTTGGCCCGGGCCGATGTCGAGTATGCCCACTGTGCCTAGGCCGCGGCGATAGTGGAGAAACGTAGGGCTCCCCGGATTTACAAACAGCACACCGCTATGATGCTGCACGGTTGCGCTGTGTTCATGGCCGAACACAACAATGTCAGGACGGTCAAGCTCCACTTGCCCCGGAAAGTTCCTTGGCTGCAGGGATGCCAGCAGATAGTAGTACGGATTTTGATGGACAAGCCATATGGTCTGCCCCTCTAGTTTTAGAACATGCCTAGCCTTGACGCGCTCGTCTGCTACCGTGGGATAGTAGTCGTCATCGCCCTCAGCCGCAACCACTGGCGCAATACACTCCAGCTCGTCCAGCACTTTGGTGATGTAGATGTCGCCGGCGTGTAGGACAAGCTCAACCCCGCGGAAGGCTTGCGCTATCTCAGGTGGCAGCGCTTGCGCCGCTTCTGGAATATGTGTATCTGCCAACAGCCCAATGCGCATCTGGCATCCTATTAAAGATACTCTAAGTCCCTCCTGGGAATACTCAGGTAGGTCTCTTGCATCATGGAAGACCCTGATTCACCCTGAGACCTATACAGGAAGGATTTTAGCCCCTTCATGGCCGGTTCCAGGCTAGTATACGAGAAACAGCCTTGGCTGTCCGAGCCAGAGAGTGAAAGACTGGGAACCCGGCTCTGGCAAATGCCTCCTCGGCGGCAAGGAAATCCTTCATCCCGTCAAGTTCCGGGGCTGGCCCCAGCACAAGCAGAACCGGCTTACCCGTCTCCCGCTGTGCCCGTTTGAGGGCGTCGACCACTGGTCTCACAAAGTTCGGCGAAGAGAGCCGACCGCCCCCCCAGCGGCTGATGGGGTGAAGTCCGATATGGTATAGTAGGATGTCAATATCGGGCATCTTCCCCACCGCGCACATAGTGCCATAGATGGCCTCTGGAAATAGAAGATTTGTGGCATCCACCGGGTTGCTGAAGATGCCTCCAGCTAAGGGTAGAAATCTTCTCAATTCTGCCTGTGCCTCCGCTGATAGGAATGGCAAGCGGAGCCCCGCCTTTTCCATTTCGTCGCTGGCTAGAACGCTGGGACCGCCGCCGGTGCCTACTACGGCAACTCCACCGCCTCGCGGGAGCGGGCTGGCGAAACGGAGTGCTACCAGCACGTCTATCATATCGTCCAAGTCGTCAACCGGAATTGTCTTCAGCTGACAGCACAGGGCCTGGAAAACGGCCACCGAGGTGGTCAGGCTTGCGGTATGGCCATAAGCTGCCCGCTTGCCCGCCTCGGTAGTCCCGCCCTTGTAGATAACCACTGGTTTTCTCGCCGCCGCCTCTTTGAGCGCCATCATGAAGCGCCTTCCATCTTTCACTCCCTCGATGTAGGCGGCAATGATCTCGGTATCCGGGTCTTGGGAGAAGTAGTCCAGGAGCTCGCTCTCGTCCACATCCAAAGCATTTCCGTAGCTCACCACCTTGCTGAATCGCAGCCCTCGTGGGCCGCCGTAATAGGGGAGGTTCTGAGCATGGCCGCCACTCTGGGAAAGGAAGGCGATCGGCCCCGGTTCCAGCGGCAATCCGATCATGTTGACAAGGCGGCTCTTAGGAACGTAGAGGCCCACGCAGTTCGGCCCGATTATTCGAAAGCCGCCAGCTCTGGCCTTGCTCAGCATTGCGCTTTCCAGCTCTGCCCTTTGGGTGTAGCCGCTCTCGCTGAAACCGGCGGTGAAGAAATGCACCGACTTCACACCCTTGGCACCGCAGTCATCCAGCAAAGGCAGAACGGACTCCGCAGGAATGCTCACCACAACATGGTCCACTACTCCCGGAATAGCGCGAACGCTGGGATAGCAAGGCAGCCCAAGCACCTCGGCATACTTGGGATTAACCGGATAGACTGCGGGAAACCCGGCCTCTTTTAGGGACTGGACCACCATTGTGGCGAAGGAATACTCATTCCCTGGGGATGCTCCGACGACAGCTACTGCGCGAGGGGAGAACAGCTCGGCTAGTGAGACCTCTTTTTTTGCCATGGATCAACTATGTCGTTGATAATCGCAACAGCGATTCGCGACTGTTGTCTTGTCAGGGGCGAGCAAATCCCTGTCTGACTAGCATAGACAGCCCTCCTTGAATTGTCAACATGGACTCTTGACAACGCACACATAGTGTGCTAACATGCGGACACTCGGATACGATTCCCTATTTGAATTAAACTCCCATGTAACTTCGTTGGTAGCCAATCCCCAGGCTCGGGTGGAAGACGTAAGAGGTAGGTGGTAAGTACCTCGGAAGAATTGTTATCTTATGAGGCCATTCACGGCTTATCTACTATATTTGTTCTCTGAGGAGAGACTTCAACTGTAGGCCTAGGCCTCGCCCTAATTCACGTGGAGGATGGAGCGGGAGGGTTTGGGACATGAAGGCAGAGATAAGCTGGGACAATAGATACACGAACAGTGAAGGACATCAGTGGCCAGAGAGACTTTTCACCGTGCGTGAGGTGGCTAACATGCTCCGGGTGAGCCTGAATACGGTGCGGAGCTGGAGCGATCTTGGGCTGATAAGAAGCTACCGCGTTGGCCCACGAGGCGACCGAAGATATATGGCCAAGGACATCGATAGCTTTATTGTCAAAACTTGTCGGGACTCGGCGGGTGCAGCGCTCATTATTGCCGATGACATTGGGACTCAGCAAATCATAGGTGACGCAGCGGCAGAGCGAGGTTTTGAATCGGTCGTGGTACAAAGTGGAGAGGGAGCCCTGACGGAGCTGGAAAGGCAGCGCTTCGACGTTATCTTCCTGGATCTGGTGCTACCGGGGCTGAGTGGGGTAGATGTCCTCCAAGCTATAAAAGAGCACAACCATAGAACATTGGTGGTGGTTATTACTTCAATCGGTGACGATCGCACAGCTCTGGAGGCGATGTCGCTGGGGCCTCTGTTTCTTATGCCCAAGCCCCTTAGCGGGTCCGATGTCACTGAGGTTCTCGATATGCTAGTGTAGCTTGGGCTCTGGCCTGACCCAACCGCACCAAAGAAACAATCTCCCTTTGCCCTTGGCGAATTGGAAGTGCAAGAGGCAACAGCTATTATCTGAATAAAGGATGGCCCCGCATGAGTGGCGGCTAACCGGGGCCGAGGCATCAGGTGTGGCAAAACACCTGCCTGCGTATGCGGCATAGCCTATCGCAATAGATAGGTTAGGGAGCCGGTCGTGTCACCTGATGCCAGGCACGGCCGGCTCTCCCGTGCCAGCTTTTAGCCGCTTGATGTCGTAGGGGCCGCGATCTTCATTCGCCCATTGACAAGTAGGACTTGCTCAAGGTCTATACCCCCAAGCCGCGCCCCACGTTGGCGCTGATCTTTTCAAGTTGACAGTGGCTCGACCCTATCGTATGCTACTTGTGCGGCGGCTGGATTGTGAACCCTTTTCACTTTGAAGTCCCCTTACCGTTGTCCCGGATGAGGGCATGGGGAGTAGGTGGTAGTATGGCGGGAGCTAGAACTGAGAGTCTTAAGCAGAGGCTGCTCAACTCCAAAAACTCCATCTGCATGGAAAGGGCGCGGCTCCTGACTGAGTCAATGAGGGAGACCGAAGGCCAGCCCATGCTCCTGAGGCAGGCCAAGGCGCTGGCTCACATACTGGAAAACATCACGGTGAACATTCTCCCCGACGAGCTCATCGTAGGGACGATGACCAGCAGGCCCCCCGGCGCCATCCTCTACCCCGAGGGCGCCGGCCTGCTTATGCTCAGCGAGTTCGATGCGATCCGAGAGCGTCCGGTGAACCCGTTTCAGATATCAGATGGAGAGCTTGCCCTCCTCAAGGAAGAGGTCTTCCCCTATTGGGAGAAAAGGACCCTGGGAGCCTATGCCAGCAACTACTTTCCAGCCCAAACCGACCTCATAGCGGGGAAATTTGCCTTCTTCATCCTCACCGAGCTCGCTGGCATCTCCCACGCCACCATCAACTATCCCTATCTCCTCTCTGTTGGATTCGAGGATATCGCGGAGATGGCAGTGAAGAAGATCGAAGAACACGATAGTGGGGATAAAGAGGATCCGGCGGCGCTCTCCAAGTGCACCTTCTATAAAGCGGCAAAGCTGGTGTCAGAGGCGATGATAAGGTTCGGTAGGAGGTATTCGGAAAAAGCGAGGGCGCTCGCCATGTCGGAGGCGGATGAAAGGAGGAGGGACGAGCTTCTGCTGCTGGCGCAGATATGCGACCGCGTCCCGGCAAAACCGCCCCGAACCTTTTATGAAGCGCTTCAGTTCATCTGGTTTACTCAGATCGCCCTGCATCAAGAGAACTATGAACAGGGTATATCCCTGGGCCGGATGGACCAGTATCTCTTGCCGCTCTATCAAAAAGATCTGAGAGAGGGGAATCTCGATTATGAACAGGCGGTTGAGCTGGTGCAGTGTCTATGGATCAAGACCAGCGAGCTGGTGCCCCTCTTTAGCTCTGCGGTAACCACCTTCTTCGGCGGCCTGCCCACCAACCAGGCGGTTTCCGTTGGCGGCATTGACCGGGCGGGGGAAAATGCCACTAATGAACTCAGCCATCTCCTCCTTGACGCCACCCACAGGATCAGGGTGCGCCAGCCCAACTTCCATGTTCGATTTCACCGCCATACCCCGGTGGAATTCAGGGACAAGGTTAGTGAGGTGATGAAGGCCGGGGGTGGCATCCTGGCCCTGGTCAATGATGAAGTCATTGTTCCCACTCTGGTGCACCGGGGTGTTTCCCTTGAGGACGCTAGGGATTATGCTATCACCGGCTGCGTTGAGCCCACGTCCGCCGGTCGCACCTTCGGCTCCACCGATGCCGCTCTCTTTAACCTTGCCATCTGCCTTGAGCTGGCCCTGACCAACGGTAAGAGCCGGATTCTGCAAGAGGAGACCGGGGTGAGGTCCGGCGATCCATTAAAGTTCACCTCCATGGACGAGCTGGTGGAGGCCTTCCGAAAGCAGGTGGCCTATTTCGTCAAGCACATGGTGGTGGGCTGCAACTGCCTGGGGATTGTCCACCGGGAGATAAAACCCACCCCATTGCTCTCCCTGTGCATCCAGGGCTGTTTTGAAAGGGGAAAGGACATAACCTTGGGCTCGGCCAAGTATAACTTCACCGGGATGCAGGCGGTGGGTATCGCCGATGTGGCCGACTCCCTGGCCGCTATAGACAAGCTGGTCTTTGGGGAAAAGGCGATAACCATGGAGGAACTGCTGCGGGCGCTGGAGGGGAATTTTGAGGGCGAGGAGCGCCTTCGCCAGATGCTACTATACCGGGCCTCTAAATATGGCATCGATGACGATTCCGTAGACCGATATGCTCAGGTGGCGACCAGAATATACAATGATGAGGTCGAGAGGTACACTAACACCAGAGGTGGCCGGTTCAGCCCCGGCATCTACCCCATGAATACTCATAATGGATTCGGCCTCTTTATCGGTGCCCTGCCCAGCGGCAGGCTGGCCCAGACCTCCTTGGTCGATGGGGTCTCTCCGGGGCATGGTAATGACGTAAAGGGACCGACTGCCGCCATGAAATCGGTGGCCAAGATCGATCACCATCTCTTCGCCAACGGGATATCCTACAACATGAAGTTCACCCCCAGAGCCCTGGGTGGGGAAGGGGGGACAAGGGGACTTTCGGCTCTGATCAAGACCTATTTCGACCTGGGTGGAATGCACGTCCAGTTCAATGTGGTGGATCGGGAGACCCTGCTCGATGCCCAGCGCAACCCAGAAAAGCATCGCGACCTGTTGGTGAGGATCGCCGGCTTCAGTGCCCACTTCACCGAGCTGAGCAAGGAGGTTCAGGACGAGATCATAGAGCGAACGGAACACTGTAGCGTATGAGCATAGCACGATACGATTTCCCCATGAGCGAACCGTTGCAACCAAAGCTGAGGCCGGTTAGCAGCATGCCTCTCATCCATGGCCGACAACGGGGAGTGCTACTGAGCGATCCGCTAAAGATAACTGACCAGGGGGTGTTCATACCGGAGACCTTCGCCCTCATTTTGCAGTTGATGGACGGTAGTCGAAATGTGGCTATCCTGCGCTCCGGCTTCGAGCTGCGAACCGGGATTCCCATAAGCCAATCCACCATTCAGGAGATGGTGGACGAACTGGATGCGGCTTTGCTCCTGGATAACGAGCACTTTTACCAAGCGGCTGCCCTTGCCCTTGAGGAGTTCCGTCAAGCCCCATATCGCCCGCCGATCATGGCTGGGAGAAGCTACCCCGCCGACCCTCAACAGCTTAGGGCTAAGCTCCAATCATGTTTCGATTGCCTTCCCACGGAAGCTGGCGATGTCCTAACCGATATTAGGGGACTGATCTGCCCTCACATAGACTTCGACAGGGGAGGAAGGGTCTATGCCCAGGTGTGGGGCAAGGTAGCTCCAGTGATGGAGAGAATCGAGCTGGCCATAGTCCTGGGCACTGACCATATCGGGGGCGGGGGAAGGCTCATCCTCACCCGCCAGCACTATGCCACCCCCTTTGGGGTGCTGCCGACGGCGGTAGATGTGGTTGACCAGCTAATCGGCGCCCTGGGCGAGGAAGCGGCCCTGAGAGACGAACTGCATCATCGAGGTGAGCACTCCATCGAGGCGGCCTTAGTCTGGCTTCACTATTTACTGGGCGATCGCAGGTGTGAGGTAGTGCCTATGCTATGTGGCTCCTTCCAGCCTTTCATTGAAGGGGGCAGCCGGCCCGGTGACGATGCGAGCTTGTCGCTGGCTGTCGATATCTTGAAAAAGGCCGTGGCGTCGCGTTCGGCCTTGGTGGTGGCTGCTGCCGACTTGGCCCATATGGGGCCAGCCTTTGGCGACCCAGTTCCCGTGGGACTCCATGAGCGGAGCATGCTCAAAGCCTATGATGAACGATTAATGGCAAGCATATGTGCCGGCGATGCCAAAGCCGCCTTTGAGCAGGTGCAGCAGGAGCGCGACCGAAAACGAGTCTGTGGACTCCCCCCGATATACCTTGCCTTGGGTCTGATGGAAGGGGCCCAGGGCCATGCCGCCGGCTACATGCAATGCCCCGCCGATGACCGGGGGACCTCGGTGGTTTCTATCTGCGGTGTGGTATTCGCCTGAAGGTTGGGTGGAATACGTCTTGCCCGCTTGACAAAAGGAGCCTCCTTCCGCCACAATACCGCCCGGAGGGCGAAATGAAAATCATAAGATTTGGTCTAAGCTTGTTCATTCTTCTGTCTCTGATGGCAGTGGTGCTCCCGGCGATGCCTTCGCCAGCTCAAGCTACCGACGGGACCTCCTATTATGATTTCATTGCTAACGCACCTGAGGCCAGCTGGAGTTCAGGTGGTGGGAGCCTCACCTTCCCCGGAAGCATTGATGATAGCCGAGGCTTTGCCTGCTATAGAGACGACATAGAGCTGGAAGATGGCGTCACCTATGGCAGAGTCCTTGAGACTCACCCCACTTGGGCTGATTATGACAACATACAGGGGGTCTATCCTGAGCTGACAGTTATGTCAGGGACAGAGCTAGTTATCTGGGTAGGGTTCCTCGATGGCGCAGCAGGGACGGATGGCGTCCACTTCCAAGTCAATTTCTCTTACTGGAGGGAAATCGGGGGGGAAATGAGGCGTGTCACCACCGCGGTGGCATCACTGAACGCATACTATGACGGTCATCTGAACTTCGAGAGGGTGTCCCTCGACGGCTATGCCGGCAAGACGGGTCAATTTACACTCTATGCCGGAACTGGGCCAACCTCAACCAAGGATTGGGCAGTCTGGGCTCAAGCTGAGATAAGGCCTGTTAGCGGCCCGGTATTGATACTAACGGAGTGCCCGCTGCCGGATGCTACTAGAGGACAGGCTTATTCGGTGCGGCTGGAGGCTATCGGCGCTGAGGTTCCGCCATATCATTGGTCTGTAGTCAGCGGCTCTCTGCCCGCAGGTCTTACTCTCAATAGCCTCACCGGAGTTATCTCCGGCACCCCAACAGCAACCGGGATAAGTTCCTTTAGGATTGCGGTATGTGATTCCACTGAACTTGATGGCGCTCGTTGTAGCGCACCCAAGGATTGTTACATTCGGGTAAACGAGCCTGGGGTGACGCCAACGCCTCCCCCTGCGTTCAACTTCAACCTTAGTGTATCGCCCGCTGATGTCACTATAGACCTGGATCCGTTAGCTACAGGCGCTGAATGTACCGCCGAAGTTCGGACAACAGCCACCGTATCCCTGGTCAGCGGGATCGCCCAAACCGTTACCCTCTCTCTATCAGGAGCGCCCGCCCATGTTTCTCCCTTCTGTCAGCCTCGCGATGGACTGCCGCCGTTCACCTCTCAGTGCGGGTTCACCGTCTATTGCACCAGCACCCTTCCCGCAGTAGGAGATTACAACGTTACCCTTACCGCGACCGGCGGTGGCGTTACTAGAACCCAGACGATAAGGCTACATATAGTGAGGGGGGTGTATGGGGATTTAGAGATTACTTCGGTGGAACCGGTGCAGGTCGCCTATGGAGCGCCTTTAGTTGCAGGGAAAGGGACTGCCTTTAGAGTTAGGGTTCACTCCACATTTTCCCAGCCGGTGGAGACGCACTTTAGATTGATGTTACCTGAGGATGATTGGGATATTGGCCTTCCCTATGTGCCGCCGGCAACACTGCCGTTAGATTGGGAGTATCCCGAGTTTTGGGGGCCGGTGACACTAAACCCCGGTGACAATGAAATCATGCTCCCCATAGTCCCTGCGGGACAGGAAGATGCAGACTTCGATCCTACTCTCAACCCGGCGGGGATTATACGAGGGACATGCCGAGGCGCTGATATTCTATGGTGTCATACCGATAATAGGGTGGTGCCGAGGCCAATAGGCGATACAGTAGTGACCTACACTGTGAAATTAGACCCCTACAATGTAGTTAGTGAAACAAATGAGCGGAACAATGAATTGTACCGGGGTGCTGCGGTTGTTACCACAAAGGCCTGGAGCTTTCTTTTCGTCCCCTATCACTCTTGGGCAAGTGGCTGCACCCCGGCCCCAGCCTTTGTTGACCTGGGCGCACAGAGGCAAACCGAGTATCTGTTGGCGATGTTCCCTATAGCCGATAGCAAAATAACCTATGCTTATGATCCCTATACGACGGATTGGGAAGAGCGTGAAGGCTACGCTGGCTACGAGTCTAGGGGGACATTCCTGGCAAGAATTACAAGGTTAGCTAGGTCTGAGGGATATGATTTCGGGGTGGCAATAGGTTGTGGTTGTGGTGGAGGGACCCTGAGTAGTTGGGTAGGTGCCTGCTTTGTCGGCGATTGCTCAGGAGGATTCTCGCATGTCCTGGCCCACGAATTCAATCATCAGGTGGCTGGTATAGGTGATATTTACTCCTATCGGCGCTGCGATTGGGATGTGCCCTACTGTGAGTATGGCGGCTCATACGAGAATTGCCCCGCTGGGTATACTTGGGACCAATGCCAAACCTGGTGCAGCGGGCGCGGAGGTGACGCATACTGGTGCCCCGATGGGAGGAATGTGGTGCCGGCAGCTGACGGATTCTGGGTTAACCGATGGATCCCAATTAGCTCGCAAACATCGGCCTACTTCATGGACAGTTGCATCCAGTCGGCAAGCTGCACCTGGACTTGGATGAGGCTAGAGGATGTAAGAAACTGTATAGATACTGATGAATGCGGGCACCGTCTTCCCAGTGGCACTATAGTCTGGGGTGATATGGGCCACTCAAATGGTGCGAGGGGAATCAGCAACGATGGCTACCTCAATCTCCTTGAGAGCAGTAGATTCGCAAGCGAAGCTGACCCTGAAGCTTTGCTTGTAAGCGGAACCATCAACAATGATGGCACAGCCAGATTTGATCCCTTCCTTTACTTGCCAGATGCCGCTCTAGACATAGTGCCCGGCATGCAAGGAGACTATTACCTTGTCTTGCTGGACGGGGCTGGAAGTGTTCTCAGCATGTCTGGGTTTGAAGTTCAATTCTACCAGACGGATCCGGATGGTGGAGCCTTAGACGAGGTCCCCTTTGTCTATAGAATTGAATGGAAAGAGGGCACAGAGAGGATAGAGCTACAAGATAAGGACGGCACTGTCCTCGCCAGCAGAGAGGTCTCACCGAATAAGCCGGAGATCGAGGTTCTTTATCCTAATGGTGGTGAGGCTGTTGCCCAGGGTGGTGAGCTAAGGGTAAGATGGCAGGCCAGCGATGAGGATGGGGATACCTTAACCTATTCCTTGGCGATGAGTGCGGATAGCGGCGAGACATGGTTTCCCATCGATATCGACATAGCGGACGATGAATACGCTCTGGATACTCAGGTGTTGGAGGAGGGTCAAAACTACCTCATAAGGGTGCGGGCAACAGACGGAGTCAATACCGCTGAGGACGTATCCGATGATGTTTTCACCATAACTACTAGTGCGGTGCCAGGTGAAGAGGGCGGGATTAGCACCTGGCTTATCATTGTCATTGTCATCGCGGTAGTAGCTGTGGTCGGTGTGGCAATATACTTCCTGAGGAGGCCGAAAAAGGCCTAAATACCCTTTAGGCAGTAAATAGCTTGCCTGTGATTCCATATAGACCGTTGTCGAAGCTTTTGAGACTCTGGCAACGGTCTATGTTTATTCACTCAATCATGGCTCAGAAAATCGAGGACTTCTCTATTAAATCGGCCCCTCATTTCAATGAAGAAGGCATGTGACCCACCCTCGACTTTGACCAGCTTGGCGTTAGGTATCCGGCCTGCTATTACTTCTGAGGAATGGGGCGGGATAACTCTATCCCCGGTTCCGGTGATCACCAGCGTCGGGGCTGTAATCAGGTGGAGCCGGTCGATGGTGCTGTGGCCGGCAACAGCTTCTATCTGTTCAACAGGAGCGCCGCCCCGGCTTCGTTTAAGAAAGATGTTGAATCCCAGCAAGAGCGGTATCCTATAGAGCCTTCTGTTGAAGGCCAACGAAATGATAACTGCCATCGACCGGACCGGGTCGACTCTGCTGAAGTCAACCTCCATGGAGCCTTCCTTGACGCCTATGGCGCTTAACATCTTGGGATGGATTTCAGCGATCTCCCTCTCGCCAGCGGAGGTGCATACTAGGATAAGCTTCATTACCCTATTGGGGTGATTGATGGCGATCTCCTGAGCAATAATACCCCCCAAAGACATCCCTAGCACCTGAGCTTTATCAATCCCAAGATGGTTCAGCAAACCGATGGTATCCTCGGCCATCGTCCTGATGGTATATGGTGCGCTTGACCTACTTGTTTTACCAACACCTCGGTTGTCGAAGGTGATTACCCGGTAGTGTTTCTTGAAAGCGCGAGTCTGGAAACCCCAAGCTGAATGAGCCCCTCCAAGTCCCTGTATCAGAACTAGGGGTTCTCCCTGCCCCTGCACCTGATAATAGATATCGACGTCATTTACCTTGGTTTTCGGCATTTTTACGACTCCCCAGTCAAATTTGCACTGCACCCCCAGGCCTACTTCTATCATCAGCTAGCAGCGTTGTCAATACTGCGTGGTTCGCTTCTCCATCCATCGCAAGCGGCAGGCTGGTTGACTGTAACCACGGTTAAAGATACAATTTGGTAACCTGCGGCGCGTCTGGGCAACACAGATGCTGTGTTTTGCATCTTGCACCAAAGGGACTGACATGGTGGAGCATAAACTACGGCTTTCCAAACTTTTAGCCTTCCTCCGGCTCTTACGCTTTAACCGCACTGCGATGGTGGCGATGATCACCGGTGCCGCAGCCTTCGCCGCCGGCGCCGGGGTGGTCCCTTCATTGTGGATGACCCTGGCTGGGTGGTGCCTAGCGGTGGGCGGCTTCTCCCTGGACTTCTATGCCGACCGTGACCT
>CAYSLE010000009.1:0-18057 GCA_964431905.1 uncultured Dehalococcoidales bacterium
TGGTGGAGCTGAGGAGATTCGAACTCCTGACTTCCTCCGTGCAAAGGAGGCGCTCTCCCAACTGAGCTACAGCCCCTTCTTCTAACTGGCAGTTTACCACGCTGGGCTATTGCAGTCAATTTTCGCGCGGTTCTGAGGAGCTTGCCATCAAAAATTCGTTGCCGACTGCGATCTGATCGTTTATGCCATGGATAGCTTCGCCACCACGGCTATACCTCGATGAGCGTTATTGGAGTCTTTTGACTACGCTTGATATTAGTTGCAGAAAGATACTTTTGGGGCAGGGTTAATGATACTAAAGGGCCTTGTTCTATGAGGTGAGCGAATCTAGTATGGGGCATGAAGTTCGTGGCATGGCCTGAAGACAATCAGAAGGGGGGAAGACGTGTCCCAGTGGAAAAAGGTTCTGATTAGCCTCGGTCTCACTCTTGCAATCGTATTAACCATAGTACTAATCCCTTCTCAGGCCTCGGCACTGGATATAAACGTCTCCGGCCCCACCTCAGTAAACAAACCGTCGGCTGTATGCTTCACGGCAACGCTAACCTTCCAGAGCGGGGAGCGAATCCCCATCTCCAATCTCCAGGCGATCATCAGTGGGGCTACCGCCACTACTATTACCTTTGACACCGATGGCAATGTCGTAGGTATAACCGGAGACCTTAACGCCGCTCAAATCAGCGCCTCTATCACTAGGTTAGATAGCTATGGCTATGGGTATGGAGGTCGTACTGGATATGAGAGCGGCTATGGCTATGACTTCGGTTATGGCTATGGATATTACGCTGCTGATAGTGTGGTCAGGTATACCATCTGCTTTAGCACTCAATACCTAAACCTAGGCGACCATCAGATTCAAGTTAAGGTGAATACCGGGCTTCCTGGGGTCAAAGCATCCTTCACCTCCAATAGTCACAGCTTCCGCGTCGAGACGATAGAAGGCGGTGGTGGTGGGGCACCGGCACCGGCGCTAGATTTCGATGTGAACATGATGGGCGCTATCACCAGTTGGAGCATAGACGACGATGGGGTGCTTCTGGAGAATGTCATCGTCTGGTCGGAGGATGGCGGTGTAGGTCTCTTCATCGCCCAGGGAACGCAGGTGCTGGATGCTGAAGGCAATCCACTATTTGCCATCTCCTGTGAGATTGAGCCAGAGCCAATACCGATGTCGCCACCTTACTTTATCTATCGCGGCTTCAACTTCACTCCCTCCGGTGCCAGCTTCGATCCGCCTGCGGAGATGATCATAGAATATGACCAGGAGGCGCTGCCCGCGGGGGCAAGCCAAGAGGACCTGTTTATCGCCTACTACGATGAAGAGCTGGGGGAATATGTAGCGTTGCCTTCCCAGGTAGATACAGAAGCTAACGAGGTTACTGCTGAAGTCAGCCACTTCACGCTCTTTGTCCTCGCTGGGGTGGTCACACCGCCGGAGCTCACCGGCGAGGGCATCATCGCACCGCAAGGTGGTATGCTAACGACAACCGATGGCAGGTTAACCCTCACCTTTGGCCAAGGGGCATTCACCGCCGATGCATTGGTGACCATCGAGCCCATCACCTGTGGTGTCGCGCCCCAAGGGTTCCGCATGGGCGATACTTGCTTCCACATAGATGCGGCTGTCGACGGTGAATCGGTGAGCCTGCTCGGGGCTGATATGACGCTCTGTGTCCAGTATTCGGATGCTGACCTAGGCGCTGCGGAAGGTGACTCCGGTCTCCTCCATCTGGCATACTATGATGCCGCTGCTCAGGAGTGGGTGGTGCTGGCTACCACGGTGGAGGACGGAACCATCTGTGCTACCACCGATCACCTGAGCGACTGGGCGGTGGTTGCCGAGGTGGTCGAGGTTATGGCTCTCGGTCTCCAGTGGTGGCATATCCTGCTGGTAGCGCTGGCTGGCATTGCCCTCATCGGGCTGGTAGTCTGGCAGATACTGATAAGAAGAGTTCACCCCAAACCGGCCTGAGTCCAGTCTCCGGACCAAATCATCAAATTGCACAGCAGACTATGCTGTGCAATTATTTACTCCGCTCTTAATCTGCTACTTTCACCCTCACCAAACGATGTGCCCGGTGCCCACCACTCTGGGTATCATCGCCACCGTAGGCTTGGATCGTTATCCCCTTGACAGGGGATAAACTTGTAAAGTAACATTGGTGCCAGGTTGAAGATTGTCCTATTGATGCCATTAGGGATATAGTGGTGTAGATTCATACACGATTCTAAGGGGGAGATGGTGAACTGGCGAGAGGAATACAAGAGGAAGCTGGTCTCGGCGGAGGAGGCGGTAAGGGTGGTGAAATCTGGGGATCGGGTAGTGATCCCCATCTCGGTGACGCTTGAAGTTCTGCATGAGGCCCTTGGCGCGCGCAAGGACGAGCTGAAGGGGGTTGAAATCCTCCAGGGAGCCGCCGGCGTCTTCTACCCATGGTATCAGCCGGGCTATGAGGAGGCCTTCACCATCAACTGCGCCACTTACGCCGGGCCTATCCCGCGTCAGTCGGTATGGGACAGGAGGGCTGACTTCACGCCTGCACCCTACGCCTTCGTGCACAAGGACGTGGATGAGGGTAGGCCGGGCATGGTCGAGCCCGATGTGCTGATGATAGAGCTGTCCCCGCCCGATGAGCATGGCTTTTGCAGCTTCGGGGATGCCATTTTTGAGAAGAAGGACTATGTGAAGAGGGCGAAGAAGGTAATCGCTGAGGTTAATGACCACCTCATCAGGACCTATGGCGACAATTTCGTCCACATATCGGAGATAGACTACTTCGTTGAAGCCGCCCCTTACGATCCCTCCCCCGAGGAGCTGGAGCAGGTTTACGCCGCCATCCCCCCCGGAAATCGGGAGATAATAAGGGGGCTCTTTGAGGAGTTGCGATCCCCGGGATACGCCATATGGAAAGCCAGAAATATATGGCCTATGTTCCCCCCCGATTACCTGGCGCGAACCATATTGGCTGCTGGCGAGATCCCGGCGCATTGCTATGGGATTGCCCATTACCTTTCGCCGCTGATCAAGGATGGCGACACTATTCAGATCGGTGCTGGAAATACCTCCACCCCTCTGCTTAAGGCCGGGCTTTTCGACGGCAAGCAGGACCTGGGCCTTCACACCGAGGCGGCACCACCGGGCACGGTTACCCTGGTAAAGGAGGGTGTTTTTACCGGCAAGTACAAGACGATCCATCAGGGGAAGGCAGTGGCTACCTCCTTCTGGCCGTCAGTAGGCTGGCGCGGGGCAGAGAAGGAGTTTCTAAACAATAACCCTCTGTTCGAGATGTATAGCGTTAGCTACACCGATAATCCTAAGGTCTGCGCTGCCCACGACAACTTTGTCGCCATCAATAATGCCCTTTATGTCGATCTCACCGGACAGATCGCCAGCGAAACCATACCTGGCTTCCTTTTGTGGAACGGGCCCGGGGGGCAGCTGGACATGCATATCGGGGCCCTTCTCTCTAAAGGGGGGCGAGCCATCACCGTCTTGCCCTCAACCGCTGTGGGAGGTGGTGTTTCCCGGATCGTGCCCATGATCCAGGAAGAGGTCATGGTTACCGTCCCCCGGGCATATGCCGACTTCATTGTCACCGAATATGGCATCGCCAGTCTTATGGGGAAGTCGCAGCGGAGGCGAGCTGAAGAGCTCATCGCCATCGCCCACCCCGATTTCAGAGCTGAGCTAAAGAAAGAGGCGAAGCGGCTCTTCGGGCCCTGAGGAGAATAGCTATGGATGAAAAGATATTTGTTGAGGGAAATGAAGCTATCGGATGGGGTGCTATAGCTGCCGGTTGCCTCCACTTCTTCGGCTATCCCATCACCCCGCAAAACGAGATCACCGAGTTCTTCGCCCGAGAGCTCCCCAAAAGGGGAGGGTGTTTTGTCCAGTCGGAGGCCGAGTTCGCCTCCATTGCCCTGCTCTACGGCGGGGCCAGCACCGGGGTCCGGGCCATGACCTCCACTGCCAGCCCTGGCTGGTCGCTGATGCAGGAAGGCATATCCTGTATGGTCAATGCCGAGCTCCCCTGCGTTATAGTGGATGTGCAGCGGGGAGGGCCGGGACAGGGGACTGTCACCCATAGCCAGATGGACTATTTTTCCGCTACTCGCGGGGGTGGGCATGGGGGATACAAAACCATCGTTCTCGCTCCTCACTCGGTTCAGGAGTGTCATGACCTTATGCAGCTTGCCTTCTACCTAGCCGATAAGTATCGCAATCCGGTGGTGGTGCTCTCAGACGGTGTTTTGGGACGGACTATGGAATCCCTGGAGATGAGGACGCTGGACTTCGGGCCGCTTCCCCAAAAGGATTGGGCGATAAGAGGCTCAGCGCAGAGAGAGGGGGTGGGCGGTGCTATCATTTGCGCCCAGGGCACCACCGATTGGCCTCCCTATGTAACCGTGCTGGAGAGGTATGCTCAAAAGTGGGCCCAGATAAGGGAGAACGAGGTCAGGCGTGAAGCGTATAAGGCGGATGATGCTTCCCTCCTTTTGGTGGCCTTTGGTTACGTGGCGCGCTCCTGTAAGGAGGCGGTCAATATGGCCCGTTCCCAGGGCCTCAAAGTAGGGCTGCTTCGGTTGATAACTTTGTGGCCTTTCCCCTCCGAGGCGGTCAGGAAGAAAGCGCTTGACGGGGCCAAGTTTCTGGTGGTTGAGGATAACCTGGGGCAGATGGTCGATGATGTGAGGCTGGCGGTGGAAGGAAAAGCTGCGGTTCACTCTTTGGGCACCTTAGCCCGTCATGTCCCCACCAGTTTAGGGATGATCATGCCGGACAGGGTCTTGGAGGAGGTGCAAAGGTTACTATGAAGGTGAAGATATACGCACGGCCGGAGAAATTGCTACGGGATATATTGGGTTTGTGCGCCGGTTGTGGTCACCTGCTTTTCGATAAGGCCATCTTCGAGGTGCTGGACGAGTTGGGGATCATGGGTCAGGCCATCGGCGTTTTTGGGATAGGCTGTGGTAATGGCCTCATAAGGTTAAGAGAGCTGGATCGGGTGCAGGCGGCCCATGGCCAGGCCACTGCGGTGGCCACCGGTATTAAGCGTTCCCTCTTTGGAAAGCCTATAGTTTTTACCCGGCAGGGGGATGGTGATTGCGCCGCCATCGGCCTTGGCTATCTTCTAAACGCTGCCGCTCGTGGCGAGAGGATCACCGTTTTCATGATAAACAATGCTAACTACGGGACCACCGGCGGTCAGATGGCACCTACTACCATTGCCGGACAGATCACAACAACTACACCACAGGGGCGAGACCCCAGGGTGCATGGCTATCCGCTCCACCTTCCTGAGCTTCTGTCCAGCATGAAAGGGGTGGTATACTGCGCCCGCGGTGCCTTTAACAGCCCGGCCAATTACCAGCGCACCAAGAGATATATGAAGGCGGCGCTGGAGAAACAGATGGATGATGTGGGGCTCAGCTTTGTCGATATCCTGAGTCCCTGTCCCCCGGACTGGCATCTAACCCCTGTGGAGTCCTTGAGATGGATGGAGGAGAAGATGATCCCCGAGTTCCCTTTGGGTGAATTCAAGAACGTGGATCGCATTGAGTAGGAGGCATCGTGGCTAGAGCTGAATTGATCATGGCTGGGTCTGGGGGCCGGGGTGTTCTAACAATAGGCCAACTGTTGGCCCGGGCCGGTTTGGCCCGGTATAAGTATGCCACTTGGATCCCCACTTATGGGCCTATGATGCGTGGAGGAGTCAGTGAGTGCACTGTTATCCTCTCCGATGAGGAGATCGCCTCCCCCATCATATCCCAGGCGGGGGCGGTGATCGTCATGGGAGCCGGCTACGTCAAAGCCTTTGAGGAACGGGTGCGACCCGGGGGCATGATCCTTTTCGATAGCACCGGGCTGACTGAAGGGGTGCAAAGGCAGGATATTACAGCCATCGGCATTCCGGCTACGGAGATCGGTGTGAGTATGGGCGACCCCCGGGTGTCAAACATGATCCTCATGGGGGCATATGTAGAGGCGACCAAGGTGCTTCCCCCACAGCTCATTGTGGACGAGATCGGGAGGTGGATGAAGGGCAAGGCGGCCCCTGCTGCGTTAAATAAAAAGGCCTTCAGGCGGGGGATGGAGTTAACCAGGAAAGGGCGTTAGTAGGTTACACATCGGGTGGTGGCAGCGACTGGATTTGAACCAGTGACCTTGGGCTTATGAGTCCCCCGCTCTGCCTCTGAGCTACGCTGCCACCGCAAGAATAAACTTAGCACAGACCGTTTCACCGTGTCAATATGTCGGTTATTACGGCCAGAATAGCCTCTGTGCCTCCTTTCTTAGCTCGGCCCTGAAATCGGGGTGGGCGACGGCGATGAGCTCGTTAGCCCTCTCTCTCAGCGACTTGCCCATGAGCTTGGCGATGCCCCACTCAGTAACGATGTAGTCGGCGTGGTGCCGGGGGATGGTGACCACCGTCCCCGGCTCAAGCTGAGGCACGATGCAGGATACGGTGCCGCCCACCGCCGTTGACCGCATCACGGTGATGGCCTTTCCCCCTTTGGAGAAGATGGCGCCGAGGTGGGACTCAGGCTGGCCCCCCGGCCCATTAAGGGGCAGCCCGCCGAAGACGGTCTCGGAATTGATCTGCCCGGTGAGGTCAACGGAGATGCCGTTCTGGATGGAGACCATGTTATCGTTTTGGCATACTATGTCAGGCCGGGTCACCCAGGATGTCTCGTAGAACTCGAACTTGGGATTATCAGCCGCGTACTCTAGCTCCTCCGGGCTCATCCCCTCGGCGGCGGAGAAGATGGACTTGCCCGGCATAAAGCGCTTGCGCCGGCCGGTGATCTGCCCCTCCTTGATCATGGTGGCCACTCCCCGGGCGGTCATCTCGGCGTGGTAGCCCAGGTCCTCCTTGCCCTTAAAGCCCCCCAGCCGGTGGAGGAAGGCGCTGGGCGAGCCCTGCCCGATCTGGAAGCAGTCGCCGCTATTGATCAGCAGCGAGAAGTGTTCAGTGATGCCCTTTATCTCCTTCTCTGTGGCCTTGGGCACTACCAGCCCTAGGGTCTCAGCAATGGAGTCTATGCCAGCCACATCCATCAGGGAGAAGACCCCGATTACGGTAGCCTTCAGGTGGGCCGCCAGCAGGCTGGCATAGAGCTTGATCTTCTCTTGCTTCTCCGGCTCCATGTCCTTGACCGCCTCTGCTATCTCCTCATCGCTCATCACGTGGGGAGTGAACTCCACGAAGTGGTCGATCTCGGAGACATGGACGGTGGTATCGCCATAGACCCATTTCATGTTTTCGTCGACCTCGGCGATGATCTTCTTGGCCCTTCGCATCCATGTTCGCTTGAACCAGAGCATGGGCCCGAAGCAGCAGAAGCCATGCTTATTCGGCGGCGATACCGTTACTATATAAATATCGAACTCCTTTTCCTCCCCGGGCCGGTCATAGGCCTTCAGGGTGGTGGCCCAGGAGTTAGGGATGAAGCCCACCCGCCTATCGGTCACCGAGGGGCGGGCGATGGGGCCGATGTAGCCGGTGAGGGTCACCTCGAAGGAATCCTCAGCCCCGGGTTGAAGCCAGCCCGGGTCACTGACCGGGCAGCCGTAGAACACCTTTACCCCCTTGAGTTCACCGCGGCGGGCGAATATGGCCTGCTGCATGATCTTGGGCTGGTCGGTGGAGCCGCCGATGGCCACGGTGTCCCCTGATCTCACCAGCTTAGCTGCCTCCTCTGGGCTCATCAGCTTACTCTTATATTCTTCCCGCCAATCCATTTTGAAACCTCCTCCATACTAATGCTAACTCAACCCTCTGGCGTCATGGCCAGAACAGCTTCTGCGCCTCCTTCTTAAGCTCGGCTCTATGGTCGGGGTGGGCGATGGCGATAAGCTCCTCGGCCCGCCGCCGCTGTGACTTCCCCATGAGGCTGGCAATCCCATATTCGGTGACGATGAAGTCGGCATAGGTCCGAGGCACGGTGACCATTAGCCCTTCCTCCATCAGGGGGATGATTCGGGAGATAGACCCGCCCACAGCGGTGGAGGGCAACACGGTTATCGAGCGCCCTCCCTTGGAGTTCAAGGCTCCTATAACCCAATCCATCTGCCCCCCGGGCCCGTTCCACAAAAGGAAGCCAGGTATGGTCTCACTGTTCACCTGACCGGTGAGGTCTACATAAAGGGCATTGTTGATGGACACGTGGTTATCGTTAGCGGCGATAACATTGACGTTGTTGGTGTAGTTGGAGCCATAGAGCTCGAAGAGTTGGTTCTCATTGATGATGTCGAGTTCGTGCCGGCGCCGGGTTGATGAGGGCCAGAAGGAGGTACATACCGCCTTACCCGGGTGCAGTTTCTTATATTTCCCGGTAAATACCCCATCCCTCACCAGTTCCGGGATCCCGGGAGGGGCTACCTCACAGTGGAAGCCAAGGTCATGCTTGCCCTGGAAAACCCCGGCCCTCACCAGTGGGTTGGAGGTATTGCCGGTGCCGATCTGGACGCAGTCGCCGTCGTTGATCAATTGATTCACGTAATGGGCAATGCCCTTGATATGCTCTGGAATAGGGCCCACCGACAACACCGTCTGCCTCGTCAGATTGTACATCGTTTCGAAGGGGATAACCACGTCTATCACCGACATCGCATCCTTGAACTTCCACACCTCATACCACGGGCAGTTGGCCTCCTCGTAAGCCTCCTTAAGCTTCTGCGTCTTTTCCGGTCCGAGCTGGGCCGCCCTCTCCGTCCAAAGCTGATCCCACTCCTCCGGTGATGGTGTATGGGGGGTGGCCTCGACAAAGTAGTCGATCTGGGAGACATGGATGAAGTTATCGCCGTAGGTCCTGATGCGGTGCTCATCCACCTCGGCTATGGTCTTCTTTGCCCGTTTCACGAACTCCTTCTTCTCCCACATCGCCTCCCCGAAACTGCAAAAGCCATGCTCATTGGGTGGGGAGAGGACCACGATGGAGACATCAGGGTCGATGTAGCCCGGCCGTTTCTCATCCTGGTCTTTGAACTCCATGGCGTAGGTTACCGCGGTGAAGTCCCCCCTCCTCTCCCACATCATCTGGCGGGGCATGGGCCCGGTGAACTGGCCACAGTTGACAATGAAGGACTCCTCATAGCCCGGCTGCTGCCATGGGTAGTTGGTGGCGGTCACCCCCTGAAGGATTTCCACCCCCCTAAGCTCGTCTCTCCGGGCAAAAAGGGCATCGGGGATGACCCACAGGTCCTGGGCCAGGGATATGACCACCCGGTCCCCGCTCTTCACCACTTTGACCGCCTCCTCTGGTGAGACCAGCTTACTCTTATATTCTTCTTTCCAGTTCACTGATCAACCTCCTCTTCTTGTCGCCAGCCTTGGTAGTAAAAGCCCCTTTCCCTAACTATTGTCGCTTAGCCTCGCCTTATTCCAGGGCGATATAGAGAAGGACACCGAGTCTCTAACAGAAAACATAACTCTGGCTAGATTATGTTAAACAATGGGTGTTATGTTCACCATGACGGTGTAAGCCGCTGTGGAGCCTGAGGGCTATGCACCCTATAATAATCCACAACTTTCTTTAGCGCTTTCGCTCCCCTCTCAAAGCTGGGGAAGCTGGGGATACCTCTCTCCACTAGTCTCTTTCTAACCTCGATGGCTTCGCTCTCAGCGTGGGCGGAGATAAGGATGGTGAGAAAGGGCTTGGCTGACCTCGCTTTATAAAGGGTTATGGCATCGATCAGGTTGTCAAGGAAATTGGGCACCAGCCACCCTAATCGGGTGAGGAAAACGACGGAGAGTTCCAAAACTACGGTATCGATGTGCTCATCATCGTTGAGGATATCGATGCACCGTATGATTCTATCCAGCGACCTGAAATTGGAGCTAATGTCAAGAGGGTTTCGATAGCTTGAGCCGATGGTATCGAAAAAGGAGGCGAATTCCCGATACGATCTCTCGGTGAGCAGGGGGATCTCGATTCCCGCCTTGGCGAAGTCATCGGCGATTACCACTGATTGGCCGCCGGTCATAGCGCAAAGCCCCACCCTATTCCCTGTGGCTGGCTTGGCGTAGAGCAATGCCGCCATGGCATCAAGCATTTCATTAAGGCTATCCACCTTGATGGCGCCGCATTGCCGGATCAGGGCCTCCCAAACCAGAGGTGACTCGGCTAAAGAGGCGGTGTGTGAGGCAGTGGCCCTGCTTCCCACTTCGGTCTGTCCCCCCTTCCAGATGAGCACCGGTTTACGACGAGCGATCTCCCTGAGGGAGGAAAAGAACTGTCTCCCCTTCTTTACCCCCTCTATATACAGGCCTATTACCTTGGTATCCTCATCCTGCCCTAAATACTCCAGATAGTCTGTTGAGTCCAGAACCACAGCGTTGCCGTAGCTGACCGATTTGGAGACCCTGATCCCATTGACCTCGCCCATGAGGCTAAAGAAGGTGGCATGGGTGCCGCTCTGGGAGATGAAACCTACATTGCCGCCATCGCCGTAGTATTGATCCATGGCATGGCACAAGCCAATCTTTGGGTTAAAGATGCCCACACAATTCGGTCCGATGAGATTGAGGTCAGCCTCCCGGGCCATATCGGTGATGATCCTTTGTAGCCTGATACCCTCTTCGGTGTTGGTTTCGGCGAACCCTGAGGTGAAGAGCATCACCCCGCTCACCCTCTTTTGGATGCAGTCCTTTACGATTTTGGGGGCTACCGCTCTGGGCACAGCCACGATGACATAGTCTATTTCGTCCGGGATGTCCAGGAGGCTGAAGTAATTTTTCACGCCCAGCGCTTTGATGCCGGGCAGCTCCTTCTCGTCGATCTGAACGGAGTAGACCCTGCCCTGAAAATGGGCTAGGCTCCTCAGCCACATGTAGCCCATTTCCATCTTGTCGCCGACGACGGCTACAGAGCGGGGGTTGAACGCCCGCTCCAGCCTTTTGGCCCTATCCTTCAATTGGCTCCTTTAGGTTCGAGGATGACCCGGGCATCCACCGCCACCGCACCATCGCTATAGGCGAAGATGGGGTTAATGTCCAGTTCCTTTATCTCAGGTCTATTCTCCACAAAATCGGAGACCTTAAGCAGCATATCCTCGAGGATAGCCGTATTTGCCGGCTCTTGGCCACGATAACCCTCAAGGATTGGGTATCCCTTTATCTCATGGATCATCTCCCTGGCGTCTCTCCTGGTTAGCGGAACTATCCTGAAGGAAACATCCTTGAGCACCTCCACTAGGATGCCGCCAAGGCCGAACATCAGCACTGGCCCAAACTGGGGGTCCTTGCTCATGCCGATTATCACTTCTATGCCCTGCCTTGCCATATTCTGCACCGCAATCCCCTGGATATTGGCATTGGGCTGGTGCTTCTTTATCGAGGACATAATCTCATCGTAGGCCTTACCCACCTGCTGTGAATTCCTCAGGTTCAGCTTCACCCCACCGGCATCGGTCTTATGGAGCACATCGGGGGAGACTATCTTCAAAACCACAGGAAAACCCATCTGCTTGGCTAGCGATATCGCCTCCTCTTTGCTTCGGGCAATCCTTATTTCGGTGATATTTATCCCCGCCTCCTTCAGTATCTGCTTCGATTCCGGCTCGGTTAGGTAAGTTCTGCCCTCCTTTCTCGCGGCACGGATTACTTCGTCTATGGCCATTAATCCTTCCTCCTTTGCTATGTTTCCCCCTCGTCTAGGGATATTTCCAGGCTTCTTTAGTGGCGGCCCCGAGGGGATTTGAACCCCCGATCTCCACCTTGACAGGGTGGCGTGTTAGGCCGCTACACTACGGGGCCAGAAGGCGCTCGATTTCCGATTGTATCAGCAGGGGCTTGGCTTGTCAAGGTAATGCTCTTTTGGTAAACTTTCTATACCAGAGGTGGCAAAATGGGCCGCGGAGATTACAGGTGGCGAGAGACGAAAAAACCCAAAAAGGGGGCTAAGAAATCGGGAGGCACTACTATAGTTCCATCCCCAGCGCCAGTTGAGGTGATTAAGAAGGGGAAGAAGGAGAAGCCAGAGGAATAATGGCCGCCTACCAGGGCCTCTACCGCAGTGGGGAGCTGGAGCAGCGGGTGGAGCGTGCCCGGGCGATGCTGAGGAGTTGTGAGCTTTGCCCCCGCCGCTGCCGGGCCAATCGCCTCCAGGGCGAGACCGGCATGTGCCGCACCGCCGCCGAGGCGGCGGTCTCCAGCTATGGGCCTCATTTCGGTGAGGAGGCACCCTTGGTTGGCATTCATGGCTCGGGGACCATCTTCTTCACCTACTGCAATCTGAGATGTATGTTCTGCCAAAACTATACCATCAGTCAGATGGGCGAGGGCAGAGTGGTAACCAAAGGGGAGATAGCGCGGATGATGCTCTCCCTTCAGGAGCGGGGCTGTCACAACATAAACTTAGTCACTCCCACCCATGTCGTTCCCCAGATACTGGAGGCGCTCAAGATTGCTGCTGGATTGGGGCTCTCCATACCTTTGGTCTATAACTGCGGCGGCTATGAATCAGTGGAGACGCTCAGGCTTCTAGATGGCATTGTAGATATCTATATGCCGGATATGAAGTATTCCGATGAGAGAAACGCCCGCAGGTTTTCCGGTGTTAAGGACTACCCTGCGGTGAACCGGGCAGCGGTGAAGGAGATGCATCGTCAGGTTGGCGACCTCCAAGTAGATGAGCGGGGTGTGGCTACGCGGGGCCTGCTCGTCCGTCACCTGGTGCTACCCCACGGTATCGCCGGAACTGAGGGGGTGGTGCGTTTCATCGCGGAAGAGGTATCGCTGAATACCTATCTGAATGTCATGGCCCAGTACTACCCATCTCATCGCGCCTTCAAAATCCCCGCCCTCTCCCGGGCCCTCACCAGGCAGGAATTCGCCGAGGCGATTAACCTGGCCCGGCAGTATGGCCTGGAGCGGCTCGACGGGATAAAGCCCCGCTCCCTGGCTAGGCTTCTCTAGGAGGCGGCAGACGGCTGAGCAGGCGTGTCTTAAGGCAACAGTCTATGGCATTGTTCAGGGGGTGAACTTTCGCGCCTTTGTGTTGCGCCACGCCCGATCGCTGGGGCTCACCGGATATGTGCGCAACCTCCTGCTGGAGCGGGCGGTGGAGGTGGTGGCGGAGGGGGATAGGGAGGATTTGGAGCGACTGCTGAGGGAGATTAAGGTGGGGCCTCGTGGGGCATGGGTGGAGAGAGTGACTGTGAACTGGTCTGAATATAGTGGGGCCTATAACCGTTTTGAGGTAAAGTACTAGACGGCTATAGGCCCCCAGGCAGGTGAAACGAGTTTGCCGGTTCAGTGGCCGGTTTTAGCCTCCGCTCCGTTTAGAACGCTCAGTAAGTCCTCAGCCAGTGACTTTCTCGCATGCAACTCCAAGCGAGAAAACCGGGGGGGCGCATCAACATGTTTACGGTTGGTCCAGTATTCGGGATACTTGGTAACCTCATTCTCAAAGAATTCATCGATAACAGCGATTAACCGATTCGCTTGCTCGTCGGTAATGGTGCAATCGATACTGGGATAGCGATGATTGGCAGTTTCCGCCTCTAATGCCTCAAACCAATCCTGAAGAACCCCGATCACCCGCTTAACCAAGGCCTCCCATCGTGCCTGTGCCTGGTAGCTGTTTCTCTCAGCTTCCCCAAGCAACTTTGCGATACGCGCCATGTCCTGATGGGACAAATCAGCGTCAACAAAGGGAAACATGTTATTTGAAGACCTCTTTTATTTTCCTGGTTAGGTCCTTTTTTTGTGGTTCGCACAGAATTTCAGGTGCCAGTCTCCTGCCCGGCTCTGGGGTGGTAGTGGGTGCAACCACAGGCGCTTTGACCGGTGCTTCGCCAGCCACTAGCTTTCATCTCCTTTCGATCTATCGCACTCGGGAGGCTTGCCTTCCACTAGACGCTTCTTATCAAAGCGGGGCTCCTCTATGGTGCTCACCGGAACTCCAAGCTCACGCTCCATGTCCATATTGAGCAAGCATTCGTATACTTTTTTCTTCAGGCTTAACCCCACCGGTTCTCTGCCAATGGTGTGAGAATAGGGGACGGCCTCCCTGATTCTCCACAGGTCCTGCTCGGAGACCGCCACCTTCATCGGTGTCCCGCTCAAGATAATCTCCCCTATTTGGAGGAATATCTCTTGGGATATGGCCCCATTTTTGCAGAGCAAATCGATGGCCATCGCTTCGTTCGGGGTAATCTCAATAAACATCTTAGTCACCCGCTTGGTCTCCCTTTATTCAGGGCTATGATAGCACATTTTCGCCGCTTTGTCAACAATTCGTTATATTTCATCATCAATTTTGGCCTGTTTTACAACGAAATGTAATGGCAGAATTGCCCATTCCTCTCTAGGTGGAAACCTTTAGTTCTACAATCCCCCCATTGGGAACGTGGTCACAACATATCGTTGTGGCTCAACGCCGGATTATAACGTTTCGTTAATGGTCTGTCTCACCTTTCGTTGTGTTTCTTGCAGTTGTGTGGTAAAATAATCAACGAATTGTGATATATAGTGCAAGGATGGAATATGGGCTACGTGGAGATGGGAAGGAGGATTCAACAGGCGCGAGAACAGGCAGGCCTGTCTCAAGCGCAGCTTGCGGCAAAGCTGCGCTGCACCCAATCAGCCCTCTCCAACTATGAGCTCGGGAAGAGACGTATTCATCTGTCCACCCTGGAGCAGGCTGCCGCCATTTTGAAGAAGCCCATTAGCTACTTCATGCAACCCTCTACTGATAGCTATTCTGAAGACCAGACCCTACTTCTTGAGGACCCACGGCTCCGGCAGATACTTATCCAGGCCGCAGAGTTGCCGGCGCAGGATAAGGAACGGGTGCTTGAGTATATAAAGTGGCGGAAAAGCCTGCTTCTGTCGGAGATAATCACCACTGCTGAGATCTGGGAGGGTTCTAAGTTCCTCTAGCCGGGATCAGCCTTTCTCGATAGTCTCTTCTGGGGTCTTCGTGATCTCTTGGCTATCAGCTTCTCTTCGATAAGGTCCGCAACCTTTAAGGCATCCTCTGGGGAGAATTGGGGCAGGTCGTTGTCCAGGGGCTCGTCGGTAACGATGGCCAGGAGTTCCTCGGGGGTGCAGAGCAGCCCCTCCTTGAGCTCCTTGCGGTGCACCTCGATCTTGGGTGCATTGGCGCGGTGAAATCCTTCGGTCAACACTATGTCAAACCCCCGGCCGAGAAGGTGCACTATCTCATCAATAGAAGCATCGTGGTCCTGGGGCTTGATCAGGGCCAGCTTTTGTGGCGAGCTAATGACCACGGCATCGCTCCCTGCCTGAGCATGGCGCCAGCTATCCTTTCCCGGCCGATCTAGCTCAAAGTCCTGGTGGTTATGCTTCACCGTGGCCACGCGGTATCCCCGCCTCTTGAGCTCAGCCACCAGCCGTTCCAGAAGGGTGGTTTTGCCCGACTTCGATATGCCTACTATGGAGAGAACGGCCGTCATTTCACTCATCGCTCCAATCCAGCATTAATACCTCAACCGTGTCCCCTTCTTTAATCACCTCTACATCCTCAGGGACTATGGCTAGTCCGTTAGCGCTGGCCATCGATGTCAGTATCCCCGAGCCTTGGGGCCCGGCGAGCCGGGCAAAATATCGTTCGCCTTCCCTTCTCACCACGGCCCGGGCGAAGATGCGGCGACCATCGCTATTCTGAATGCTGCTCTCCATTATTGCCCTGACCGATGGCTTTGAGAGGTTCTTTTTGCCCATCATCTTGAGGATTGCTGGGCGGGCGAAGAGCTCGAAGGTGATCATGGAGCTCACCGGGTTTCCCGGCAGCCCGAGGTGGGGCACTCCTCGAATCATACCAAAGGCCAGGGGCTTGCCCGGTTTCATCCGCACTGTCCAGAAGGAGACTTGACCCTGTTTTGCCAGGACGTCCTTCACCAGGTCGTAGTCGCCCAGGGAGACGCCGCCTGAGGTGATGAGCATATCTGCGGAGAGTGCCTCCTGTATCTTGCCCTCGATTTCATCCACTTGATCTCTAGCGATGCCCAGGACCAGAGGGATGCCGCCATAGCGGAGCACCTGGCCGGCGATGCTGAAGCTATTGCTGTTATAGATTTTACCCTGAGGAAGGGGCTGGTCGATGGTCACCAGCTCATCGCCGGTGGCTAGGATGGCGATCGTGGGGCGGCGAATGACCCGGGCTTTTGCCTTCCCTATCGAGGCCATGACCCCGATCTCCTGGGGGCGGAGGGGTGTACCCCGCTTCAGCACCTGTTGACCGCGGGCGATATCCTCTCCGGCGCACCGCACATTCTGCCCCTTGGGTATCTGGCATAGGATGCCGATCTGAGCCGGCACCTGCCCACTACGCTGGGCCTCGTCGGTGTCCTCGAAGCGGACCACGCTATCCGCGCCCTGGGGGATGGGTGCGCCGGTCATGATGCGAATCGCCGTTCTTGGCTTGACTTCTTTGTCGGATATGGTGCCAGCGCTGACCTCAGCGATGACGTCGAGGGGGATGGGGGATGAGGGGGTTGCGCCAAGGACATCCTCCGCTCGTATCGCATAGCCGTCCATGGCGGCATTGTCCAGTGGGGGGACGTCGATGGGGGAATAGACGTCCTCATCCAGCACCTGCCCCAGGCACTGGAGGATAGGCTTCTCCTCGGCATCCAGCACCTGGACATAACTGAGGACTCTCTCCAGGGCTTCCTCGACGCTGATCATCAGGCTGCTCCCATCCGCTGCCTTATCTCTCCATACTGCATCAGGCCATACATTGCCCGGGCCGATTCTTCGGGAGTGGTGTAGTAGGGTATCCGTGCTCTGCGGAGAAGGTCGAGGGTCAGGTCCATGCCTTGCCACCTCATTCCAGTGACGATCAGCGGCTTACCATACTTCCGGGGTATGGCAGTGGTTACCTCGATCTCGTCAAGCGTGTTTCTGATGCGCTCTGGGCTCAGGTCGAAGCCGACAAAGGGGCCCTGGGTTATTATGCCATCGATGTAATCGAGGCTGGCCACTATCTCCAGGATTTTGGGAATGGTCATCGGGTACGGAGTGGCCGCAGTGTCTATAGGGTTTGTGGGCACTGGGGCATGGGGTGCCAGAATCTCCGCGATTCGGCGTTTGGTATCCTCGTCGAATTCAGGCAGCTCCAGCCCCAACGAGGCGCAGGCATCAGCGGTGGCCACGCACTGACCACCGCTACCGATTATGGTGACCCTCTTACCCTTGGGCCATGGCTGACAGGCCAGGGCCTCGGCCAGGTCGAAGGGGTGGATAACCTCGTAACACCGGATGATGCCCGCTTGCTTGCAGGCGGTCTCGAAGACCTCATCGGACCCGGCGAGGGAGGCGGTGTGGGACAGGGTGGCCTTGGAGCCGGCGGCGGTGCGACCACCCTTATACACCACGATAGGCTTCCGCTTCACCACCTCCTTTGCGGTATCGAAGAATCTCCTCCCCTCTTGAACCCCCTCGATATAGAGGACAATGGCCTTAGTATTCGCGTCCTGTCCCAGATATTCAACATAGTCGGAGACATTGAGGCTGGCCTGATTGCCGCTGCTGATAAACTTACTGAAGCCATAGCCCTTGCTCATCGCTAGCTGAAACAGGTAGAAGCCCAAGGTGCCGCTTTGGGAGACGAAAGAGATCGGCCCCGGCTGGGGCGTTGGGGTGAAAAGGAGGCTCAGCTTGACCGCGGAACTCCAAATCCCGTTACAGTTAGGCCCCACCAGCCTGATACCGCCCTGATGGGCAATTCTCACCACCTCATTCTGAAGCTTCCTCCCCTCATCGCCGATCTCGGCAAAGCCGGCGGTGATGATCACCGCTCCCCCTACCCCCTTCTGCACACATTCCTCCATAGCCTGGAGAACATCGGAGGCGGGTATGGCGAAGACTGCC
Organism: uncultured Dehalococcoidales bacterium; assembly: GCA_964431905.1. Lineage (GTDB taxonomy): Bacteria > Chloroflexota > Dehalococcoidia > E44-bin15 > E44-bin15 > CAYSLE01. The sequence goes on from CAYSLE010000009.1 coordinate 17,844, forward strand.
AGGTCGATATCGTCGGGGATATCCAGGACGCTGGGGTAGGCCTTGATCCCCCATATCTCTTTGCGCTTGGAGTTTACCGGATAGAGAGCGCCTCGATAGCCTGTCTCCAGCGGGATCAAGAAGGCCCGCCCGCCGAACTTGGTGATATCGCCCGAGGCGCCGATTACCGCCACTGACCTCGGCTCAAGGATGGGGCGTAATTGCTCCACTATGC
>CAYSLE010000010.1:0-17689 GCA_964431905.1 uncultured Dehalococcoidales bacterium
GGAATGGGGCTGGCGGGATTCGATATCGAGACCGCCCTCCGCTATCACCTCCCCATCGTCTACGTGGTCACCGAGAACCGGGGCTGGATCGGCAGCATGAGATGGGTGCACTACGGGAAGAACTGGGAGGCCCTAGGCCCTCAAGACCGGGAGTACGGCGAGGAATGCCTGCCCAATATCAGGTATGACAAGCTCTCCGAGGTCTTCGGCTGCTACGGCGAACATGTGGATGATCCAAAGCAGATCCGGCCAGCATTGGAGAAGTGCTGCAAGGCGGCTGAGAGAGGACAAACGGCAGTTTTGAACGTCAAAATGGATCCCAGCGTGGGCAACCGCCAGACCTATAGCGCGGTCTACCAGCTCTGCTGGCAACACATCCCGTGGGACAAGCTGGCCAAGCGAGGCAAGGCACTGCGCCGCGCTATGGTTCCCTTCCTCCCCTGGGATGAGGCCGGGGTTCCCCCGATGCCCATGCCCGACCCCTGGGAGCCAGTAAGCGAGGACGAGGCACTGCCCTAGGCACTACCCAATAATGACCACAGTGTAGGGCTTTTGAGACGTGATTCCCAAGCAAAAGGGATTCATGAGGTGGGCTATTTTTTGTCACAGGCCCGCTCCCAGTGTCGTTATCTTTGTTAAAAGGGGGTGAGATACCGATAATGCCTTCATTGCAATCAGCCCGAAAGAAGGAGATGGGAAATGGCTGTTGAAGAGAAGAAAGAGGTTCCCTTGGGGATGAGGGAGTCCTATCCCAATGCAGCAGGGGTTTTTGCCGAGGCACTCAAAGAGCACGGCACCGAGATGGCCTTCGGCGTTCATGGCGGCGATCTGTGGAACATCGTCGACCCCATCAGCAGGATAGGGATCAAATTGATTACGGTGCACCATGAGCAGACCGCGGTCTATGCCGCCGAGGCCTATTCCAAGGTAACGGGAAGGGTGGGGGTATTCTATACCGATACCGGGCCGGGCACTGCCAATATCGCCAGCGCCCTCCAGCAGTGCTACCTTAGCTGCTCGCCGACGGTGGGCATCTGCGGCGGGACGATAATCGGCCACGAGCGGGCCTACACCATCCAGCCCTCCTATGCCGAGCATATGCTCGGCCGCGTCACCAAGTGGACACAGCGGGTATTCGCTGACTATGAAATCAAGCACTTTGTGGCTAAAGCCTTCAAGGATGCCCAGGCCTATCCCAAGGGACCGTGTGTAATCGAGTTCCCCTTGGGTGCCCTGGTCGGGCCACCGGCGCCCCTCACCTACGCTTCTCTAGCTGCTGGGACCCTGTATCGAGAGAAATGGTGGGGTGAGGACACAGGCAAGCCCCTTCCCCAACCTGGCGGCGACCCCCAGCTAGTGGAAAAGGCGGTCAGGATGCTCTGCGAGGCTAAGAACCCGGTCATCTTCGCCGGCGACGGCGTCCACTGGTCAGGAGCCTCCGCCGAGCTTATCGAGTTCGCTGAGCTGGCCCAGGTCCCGGTCAGCGGGAGGAGGATTGGCCGGGGGGCCATGCCCGAGACCCACCCCCTTCACTTCAGCTCGCGCATTCACCGCCAGGTTATGGCCGAATGTGACCTCTTGGTGCTGGTGGGCATGAAGATCGGATTCTTCGATTCCACCTACGGGGTGGGGTGGCCGAAATGCATTCAGATAAACGAGTCCCCGGAGCACATCTGGGAGTATCTGGACACCGGCCTGATAGTGTTGGGCGGCCCAAAGGTGGTGTTGAAGCAGATGGCCCAGTGCATGAAGGCCAATAAGCTGACCCCGCCGAAGGGGCGAGGGGATTGGGTGCACCAGGTTCAACAGATGCAAAAGGATTCCGATGCCAGACTGCAGTCCAAGGCGCTGAAGTATAAGGCGCATAAACCAGTCCATCACGGCTGGCTGTGCAAGGCCCTGTGGGATACCTGCGAGGAGCTTTATGGCGGCATGAACCGTATCATCATCGATGGCTACAGCATATCGGGCTTCGTCCCACCCTTCCTCAAGGCCCGCTATTCGGCACAGATCATGGACGCCTCGGAGCAGGCCGGGGTGGGCCACGGCATCGGCATGGCCATCGGCGCCGCCCTGGGCGATCCTGAAACCAGGAGGCGCCCGGTGATCTCACTGATGGGAGATGCCGGGATGGGGAATGCCGGATTTGATATCGAGACCGCCCTCAGGTATGAGCTCCCTATCGTCTATGTGGTCACCAATAACGATGGGTGGCTCACCGGGATGAAATATCACTATTACGGGAAGAACTGGGAGGCTTTGGGACCGCAGGATCGCCCTCTGGGACAGGCCTTCCTGCCTGATATCAGATATGAAAAGCTCTCCGAGGTCTTTGGTTGCTATGGCGAGTATGTGAGGGAACCCAGCGAGTTCCGCCCCGCCCTGGAGCGAGCGTTGAGGGCTGCTGAGAAGGGAAGGACAGCGGTGGTTAATGTCATCGTCGATCCCACCCTGACCAACCCGGTGACCTACGGCTTTGCCTACGCCGCCTGTTGGGGTCACATGCCCTGGGAGGAGATACCCAAGCGGGGCAAGGCTATCCGAAGGTTCTACCACTTTTTGCTTCCCTGGGATGATGCCGGAGTCCCTCCCGTGCCTGAGCCCGACCCCTGGGAGCCGGTGACCGAAGACGAGGCATTGCCCTAAATAGGGGTATTAAGAAAGAGGCTTCGATTAATACTTAGGATATGCCCAGTAGCCCTCTTTATAGGGCGGGATGAATTCAAAGGTCGGCTTTTCGCTCCATTTCACCGGCACTGGCTTTATCCGGCCGCTCTTGGTCGACATCGATGGTAGCGGCCTCTCCAGCACCCATTCCAATATCCGGCCCAACTGGAGGACCTTATCTATATCCACTCCGGTCTCAACCCCCAACTCCTCCAACATGACCAGCATGTCCTCCGTGGAGCCATTCCAGGTGATATCAGAATCGGTGTAAAGGGGCCCTGTGCCCACGCCGACAATGCGATCCACAATAAAGGCCGGCTGCCCCCCCAGGGCACCCAGTGAGGTTTCCACCGTAGTCGCTCCGGCCAAGATCGCGGCGAAGTAGTTAGCCTGCGCCATCCCCCTGGACTCATGAAAATGAGCTAGATGACAATCTACATCGGGAAAGCGGTCAACAAGGGTTGCCATGTATTCATAGGTTCTAACCGGGTTAGACCAGCCAACGGTATCGCAAGGGGTGAACTTCCTGATGCCCATATCAAGACCCCTCTCGATAAGCTCGATGGTCTTTTTTATAGGCACCGGCCCTGTTATTGGACAGCCATAAACACAGGCTATCGCCATGTCGATGATAAAGTCATTCTCCCTGGCTATCTTCACCAGCTCCGGGATCTCCTCCAGGTATTGCTTTACCGTTCGGCCTGCGTTGCGCAGGCAGTGCTCATCGGTGGTGGAGATGGTGAAGGCCACGCTATCTGGGCCAAAACCCTCTTGTTTTATCTTTGCTGCCCGCTCAAAGGCCCTTTTATTCATGCCATAGCACTTGATCTTCACCCCGTCTTTCCGTCTGATTCCCCTCAGAACCTCCTCAGCATCCCGGCTCTGAACCACCCCCCGAGGATGGCCGAAATTGGTCACCTCGATAGTATCATAGCCACACTCGGAAAGCTGGTTGAAAAACCAGGCCTTGGTCTCCGTGGGTATGAAGCGGGACTCATGCTGAAGTCCGTCTCTGAGGAGAAGCTCCACCATCTTTACCTTCTTCGGCAATTGTCCCCTTACATCCAGCTTCATTTTTGTATTTACCTCCTGCTCGACAGGCTAAGCGACCCCCTCACGGCCATATTCGATAACGAGTCAGCCCCAAAACCCTGTGCGCCTCTACCGCCGCCGAGCTTTCCCGGCATACTGCTCTCTGAGGACCCTTTTCAGGATTTTCCCGGTTAAGGTTGTGGGAAACTCGGTGACGAAGTCGACTTTCTTGGGCGCCTTAAATGCTGGTAATTCAGCGCGGCAGTGCTGGATGATCTCCATCTCGGTGGCCTTCTCTCCCTCTTTCAGCCTAACCACAGCGGTGCAACACATACCCCATCTATCGTCGGGGACACCGATTACCGCTACCTCAGCCACCTTTGGGTTCTTGCATATCACGTTCTCCACCTCGGTCGAGGATATACGCTCACCCGCGCTGACGATGGTGTCATCCCCCCTATCTACCAGATAGAAATAGCCCTCCTCATCGGTGTAGCCCAGGTCGCCAGCGCAAGACCAGTCACCTCTGACCGCCGCAGCCGTTCTCTTAGGATCCTTATAGTAACCCTCAAATCTCTGCTCGCTTTTCACCCAGATCTCGCCCACCTCACCCGAGGGCAATTCCTTTCCATTCTTGTCCAGGACCTTTACCTCGACCCCGGGGATGGGTTTGCCGATGCTGGTCGGCTTCTTGGTCAGCTCACTATGCCTCAGGGTGGTTGCCGGCCCTGTTTCCGAGGAACCATAGCTATTGCTGAGCCTGACGCCGGTGAAGTAGCGAAGCATCTTGTCGATGACACTGGGATAGAGCATTGCTGAGCCACTGCCGATGGAGGTGATACTGCTTACATCATACTTGTGTCGAACCTCCTCGGGGAGGTCGAGGATCTTAGTCAGCATATACGGCACCACCGAAGAGGTGGTCACCTTCTCCCTCTCTATCACCTGTAACACCTCCTCGGCATCAAAGCCCCGTGACCGATAGATAACGTTCTTGCCCCCATACCAGAAGGTTATGCAGGTGCTCCAGATGGAGTTAGAGTGAACTAGCGGCATGAGCACCAGTAAGACCCGCTCTTCCGGTCTGATCTCCCCGCGGCCATATCCCCTCTGCACCGCGTTCCTCATATTGGCCATAAGGCCTTTGCTGGAGGTAACCACCCCCTTGGGCAAGCCGGTGGTCCCCGATGTGTAGGCTATGTAAGCGATGTCATCTGGCCTTACGTCTGCCTCTGGATTCACCGTCGAGTCAGACAGCACTGTCTCATATGTGATCATTCCCCCAGGGGCATCGCCGCCAACGATTATGTAGTTCTCAGGAGGGATGTTCTTCAGCCTCGGCATCAGGGGTTTAACGGCTTCCAAAAGGTCGGCACCCAGGAATAAGCATGTGGCATCGCAGTGGTTGATGATGAACTCCATATGCTCCGGGTTTAGGCGGTAATTGATGGGAACTAAAGTGATGCCAACCCTTAGTAAGGCCTGGATGACCTCCAGTCCCTCCATGCAGTTATAAACGAGATAGGCTATCTTGTCTCCCCGCTTAAACCCCTTCTCCAAAAGCCCGTTGGCCAGGCGGTTAACCTTTTGGTCCAACTCAGCGTAGGTACATCGTCTGTCGAAATAGACGGCCGCTGTCTTGTCTGGGTATTTCCAGGCACTGATTCTGAGCCCATCGCTGGCATTCATGATTAATCCTCCGGCCAGAAAATCGGCCCCTTGCCCTTATTCAGGTTCTCATTTGTTCATTCTATCACATTCTCTCAGGGGCCGCCATCCCCATGAGGCCGAGGGCCTTTGCCAGCACGATCTGGGCCGCCTTAACCAGCTTGAGGCGAGCCTTGGTCAATTCCTCATCCTGTGAGATCACACGGCACTTTTCGTAGAAGTTGTGGAAAATGGTCGCTATGTCCAAGGCATAGTAGGGGAGGTGGTGAGGCTCCAAGGTCTGGGCCACCATCTCCACTACTTCCGGTAGCTGGAGCATCTTCCTGATCAGGGTTAACTCCGGCTCGGTGGTGAGCAAAGAGACATTCCCCTCTTCGTAGTCGATACCACGCTCCCCGGCCAATCGCAGGATGCTGCAGAGGCGGGCATGGGCATATTGAACGTAATAGACTGGATTTTCCGCCGACTGGCGCTTCGCCAGTTCCAAATCGAAATCCATCTGGCTATCGGCGGAGCGGGAGAGGAAAAAGAAGCGGCAGGCGTCCGGACCAACCTCCTCCACCAGCTCGCGAAGGGTGACCATCTCCCCGGTTCGCTTTGACGCTCGGAGCACCACATCGCCCCGCCTCAGCGTCACCATCTGGGAGATTATGATCTGAAGCCGCTCTAGATCGATGCCCAGGGCGCCAACCACCGCTTTCATCCGGGAGACATGCCCCAGGTGATCCGCCCCCCAGATATTCACCACTTTATCGAAGCCTCGCTCGATGAACTTGTTGTAGTGGTAGGCGATGTCGGTGGCAAAGTAGGTGGGGGAGCCATCGCTCCTCACCAGCACATTGTCCTTGTCCTCGCCCAGGGCGGTGGAGGAGAACCAGACCGCACCCTCCTTCTCAGTGAGGTACCCCTTCTCCTTGAGAAATGCCATCGCTTTATCGTATTGACCCTGTTGGAAAAGGCTCTTTTCGCTGAACCAGACATCGAAGGAAACGCCCAATAGCTTGAGATCGGATTCGATGGACTGGATGACCTTGGCCATCCCGATCCGACCCAGTTCCTGGGGCGCGTCGAGGAATTTATCGCCCGCCTCGGCTACGATCTCGTTGGCGATGTCGATCATGTAGCCGCCCAAATAGCCCTCGGAGGGCATGGCGGTCTCCCGCCCCAGCACTTGCTGATAGCGGGCATAGAGGGAGCGATAGAAGGCATCCATCTGACTTCCGGCATCATTGATATAGTATTCCTTGACCACCTCATAGCCGGAAGCGCTGAGCACACTGGCCAATGTGCTGCCCAGGATGGCGCCCCGGCCATGCCCCACGTGAAGGGGACCGGTGGGATTGACGCTGACGAATTCCACCTGCACCCGGGCCCCAGTGCCCAGGTCGACGTCTCCGTAATCCTCGCCTTTACCTATGATCTCATCAACCTGAGCGGTGAGCCAATCACGCCTCAGCGAGAAATTGATGAAGCCTGGAGGCACCACCGCCACCTTCTCGATCTCCTCGGGCAGAGGGATAAGGTTGGCCAAACTGCGGGCGATGTGGAGGGGATCCATCCTTGCCGCCCGTGCCAGCTTCAGGGCAAGGGTGGAGGCGTAATCGCCATGTTCCGGATTCTGGGGTCGCTCCAGGACAATCTCAGGGATCGCCACCGGCGGAAGCAACTCCCTCCGCTGCGCCTCAAGGGCTGCCTTTTCCAAAAGGATTGCGATCTCGTCTTTTATCATGCCTCTACCCCAGTGAATCCATCCTGCCAGAGCCGAGCCACCTCCCGTTTAAGGAGCTGATGCTCGGGCCGGGCCAGCGCTGGGTCCTGGCCAAACAGTCGGATCGCCTCCCGACGAGCCATCACCAAAAGCTCCAGGTCGGAGAGCTTGGCCATCTTAAGATCGGGAAGGCCGCTTTGCCTAGTGCCAAAGAACTCGCCCGGGCCTCTGAGCCTCAGATCCTCCTCAGCAAGGGCAAAACCATCCTTGATGCGCGCCAGGGCTGAGAGTCGCTCCCTGCCCTCCTCAGAGGGGCTCTGGGCAACCAGAAGGCAATAGCTTTGCTGCTGGCCACGGCCAACGCGACCGCGAAACTGGTGAAGCTGGGCTAAGCCGAAGCGGTCAGCCCCCTCGATAAGCATCACCGTAGCATTGGGGACATCTATGCCCACCTCAACCACCGGGGTCGCCACCAGGACGTCCAGCTCCCCCTCTCGAAACCGTCTCATCACCTCTTCCTTCTCCGCAGCCTTGAGCCTGCCATGCACCAGCCCAAGGCGGAGATCGGGGAAGACATCCCGTGACAGGCGCTCATATTCCACTACCGCCGCCTTGGCCTCGATGGCTTCAGATTCCTCAATGAGGGGGCAGATGATGAAGGCCTGACGCCCTTTTCCCACCTGCTGACGCAGGAAACCGTAGGCCCTATCTCTCTCTTCAGGTTCAAGGCACCGGGTGGTGATCTCCTGTCGCCCCGGGGGCAGTTCATCGATCACTGAGAGGTCGAGGTCGCCATAGAGGGTCAGCGCCAGGCTGCGTGGGATGGGGGTGGCGGTCATCACCAGAAGGTGGGGGCTCTCCCCCTTGTGTCTCAGCGCCGAACGCTGCATCACGCCGAAGCGGTGCTGCTCATCAACGATGGCCAGCCCCAGCCGCTCAAACTCCACCTCCTGCTGTATGAGGGCATGGGTGCCGATAATTATATCCACCTCTCCCCGGGCAATAGCTTGATGCACCCTCTTCTTTTCGCCCGCTTTCATACTACCGATGAGCAGGGCCACAGTTACGGGACGCGGAAGAAGCCCAGAAAAGGTTCGTATGCATGGCTCTTCATCCTCTTGTCGGCCAACCCCGCCTAAGATTCGCGAAATGTTGGAAAAATGCTGCTCGGCCAATATCTCCGTGGGTGCCATAAAGGCCCCCTGATAGCCGCTGGCTACCGTAGCCACGAGGGCGGCGGCGGCGACCACGGTCTTGCCGCTGCCGACCTCCCCCTGAAGCAGCCGGCTCATCGGCCTGGGCTGGGCCAGATCAGCCAGGATATCCTCCAGGGCACGCCGCTGCGCCGAGGTAAGGGTATAGGGCAGGGAGTTGAGAAAGGCCTCCAATAATTTACGGTCAGCCTCGATAGGGTTGGCCTTAGCCCCCTCCTGCCAATCGCGCCTCCTTTGCAGCAGCCCCAACTGGATGAGAAACAACTCATCGAAAGCCAATCTTTTTCTGGCCCTATCTTTAAGGGGCTCGCTCTCCGGGTAGTGAGTTTGCCTTATCGCCTGGGAAAGCTCGAGGAGGTGAGTTGACCTTCTAACCCCCTGGGGGAGGAAATCGGAAAGGCGTGGCGCCCAGGAGTCCACTGTCTCCTTAACCAGCCTCCTCACCACACGAGGGCTTAGCCCCTCGGTGAGGGGGTAGAGGGGGATAAGCCGACCGGTGTGGGTCAAATCCTCAACCGCCAGTGGCTCATATTGCGGGGACTGGAACACCTTGATCCCCCTAAATAGGCTCACCTTGCCGCTTAAGACCAGTTGCGAGTTAGTGCGCAGCCTTTTGGCCAGATACGGCTGGTTGAACCAGACAACCCTCATATTTCCGGTCTCATCGCCGACGATGGCCTCGGTGGAGCGCCTCCCGCCCAGGATGGCCTCCCGCGCCTCCCACAGGGTAGCGACAACGGTCTGTTCCTCACCCTCCTCCAGCTGGGCGATGGTCTTCCTCCGGCTGTAATCGATGTGGCGTCGGGGGAAGAAGTAGAGGAGATCGCGAACCGTTCTCACCCCCAGACGGCGGAACTTGGCCGCCAGATTGACGCTGATCCCCTTCAGGACAGTGATCGGCTCATCCAGTTTTTCGTATTCTTTGTAGTTTATCGCCTTTTTTCTTTCGTGCTGAGGCTTAGCTATTCCCCCTACCGTGCCATCAAACAAAGTCAGCACACTGTTTATCCATTCCTCTCGCTGCCTCTGGTCGAGGCGGGTGTAAGTTGCGTGGGGGAAGCCATCGGGGAACTCGCCTGCCCAGCGCTGAAGATAGCGATCGAGCCCGCCGAACACAGCATCATCTCGATAGCCGCGCTTACGCTCCAGCTCCAGTATCTTTCTTAGCGTGGCCCCGTCCAAAGGTTACTCCACAGAGACGATGTAGTTGTAGTGGGGCTGGCCACCATATATCGCCTCAACTTCGATATGGGGGTATTTCCGGCGGAGCGCCTCAGCCAGTCCCTCAGCCTCACTAGCCTCGGTATCGGCACCGTAGTAGATGGTAACGATCTCGCTCGCCGCCATATCTAATTGGTCGAGCACCTCATCAACGATCTGGGGAACACTATCGCCCACGGCCACCGCCTCCCCATCGAGAAAGGCGATGGCTTGGCCCTCCTTCATCTCCAATTCACCTATCTTCGCCGGGCGCACCGCAGTTGTCACCTCGACCGTCTTAACCGTGGATATCGCCTCTTTCATCGCGGCGATATTCGCCTCCAGGTCCGCCTCATAGTTGAAAGCCAGAAGCGCGGCCACCCCCTGGGGGACGGTTTCCGTGGGCACAATCTCCACCCTTTTGGCGCTCAATAGCCTCACCTGCTCGGCCCCAAGCACGATGTTCTCGTTATTAGGCAAGATAATGACCTTGTTAGAGGGCACCGAGGCTATCGCCCTCAATATCTCCCCGGTGGATGGATTCATGGTCTGACCCCCGGGGACAATGGCAGCAGCGCCGAGGCTGCGAAAGACCTCCATCAGCCCATCCCCCGAAGCCACCGCCACGGTAGCGATTCCCACTGCGGGGGGCCGCTTCATGGCCAGAAAGTCCTCATGCTGCTCATCCATGTTTTGCACCTTGATCTGGTGCAGCGTGCCCAGGGAGGTGGCATAACTAATGGCAGCCCCGGGGTCGAGGGTGTGAACATGGACCCTTACCATATCCTCATCGCCCGCCACCACCACCGATTCTCCATGGGTCTCAAGCCAATCCCTGATCCCATCAAGGCTCAGATCTTGGCCCTCGATTATAAACTCGGTGCAGTAGCCGTAGGTGAACTCCCCGGAGGTGGCTTTGGGTAGCTCCACAGGGATTGGCTGTGGGATTTCACCCCCCTCAACCGCCTCGCCGCGAAGGTAGCGCAAGAAGCCCTCCAAGATCACATACAGCCCCAGACCTCCAGCATCTACCACCCCAGCCTCGCGTAATACCGGGAGAAGGGATGGCGTTCTGGCGACGGAATCCTTGGCCGCAGAAACCGTAGCCTCCACGATGCTACACAGGTCGCCGGTTAAGGAAGCCCCCTCAGCAGCAGCGGAGGCTTCCTTGATCACGGTGAGTATAGTGCCCTCCACCGGGCGGCTCACCGCCTTATAGGCAAGATTTGACCCTGCCATCAAGCCTGCCACTAGGTCGCTACCCTCCATACATTCCTTATCGTTGAGCGTTGAGGCCAGACCGCGCAGTATCTGGGAAAGGATCACCCCACTGTTACCCCGGGCCCCCATCAGGGCACCGCGAGCCAGGGCACGGGCAACCGAAGAAGCGGTCCCGTTGTTGAAGCGTGACGCCTCCGCTACTGCCGAGCGCACGGTGAGGAGCATATTGGTCCCGGTATCGCCATCGGGCACTGGGAAAACATTAAGGGAGTCTATCTCCGCAGCACTCCTCTCCAGCCCCATGACGGCAGCGCTAAACATGCCCACCAAATCGTGACCGCTACAGGAGTTCACTACTCTCATCTCGCCTTTCCTTCCTGCTTGCCAGAAAGGCTTGGTTGTGATATGCTCATTTGATGAATTCTACAGCAAAATTACGATTTGGTCAAAGGGGAGTAGATGCCGGGGAAATGTGATATTTGCGGTAAGACGCCTCAGTTTGGGCACAACGTTAGCCACTCCAAGCGCCGCACCAATCGGCAGTGGAGGGTTAATACCCAGAAGAGAACAGTGTTAATCAACGGTAGGAAGGTGCAGGTCAATATCTGCACCAGATGCCTCAGGAATCAGCATAAACTAGCTGTTTAGCTCCCACTGACGCTCGCCCGTAGCCGAGCCATCGCCTGTTCAATGCTCTCTCTGCGATTGAATATCGCTGAGCCAGCCACCAGCACCCGCGCCCCGGCCTTCACCGCCCTTGGCGCCGTCTCCACAGTGATGCCGCCATCGACCTCAAGCTCACAATCAAGTCCCCTCTCATCCAGCATCTGCCTGAGGCTGGCTATCTTGTCCAATACCTCCACGATAAAGGACTGGCCGGCATAGCCCGGGTTCACCGTCATCAGCAGCACCAGGTCAAGGGCAGGCAAGACATCATCGATTGGCGATAGCGGGGTGGCTGGGTTGAGGGACACCCCAGCCCTGACCCCAAGCTTATTTATCGACTCCACCATGTGAGGGAGGTCGGGGCAGACCTCAGCGTGAACCACGACGATATCGGCCCCGGCCTGAACGAACTGCTCGATCTGGCGCTCCGGTTTTTCCACCATGAGGTGGACATCGAAGGGCAATTTTGTCCAGGGGCGAAGCGCCGCCACCACCGGGGCGCCGATGGTTATGGGGGGGACGAAATGCCCATCCATAACATCGATGTGGATGTAGTGGGCGCCGGCCCTAGTCACCTCAACCACCTGCTCTCCCAGGCGGGCGAAATCGGCGGAGAGGATGGAGGGTGCGATCTTGATCTCACCCTTCAAGGCTCCTCCTCGCCCGGGCCAACGCTTCCTTCACCCGCTCCGGCGCAGTGCCGCCGCGGACGTTTCGCGCTTTGACCGAGGCCTCTACAGTGATGGAGCGAACATCCTCCCCAAAGTGAGGGGAGAAGCTTTTGTACACTTTAATGCCTAGCTCCTCTAGAGCTTTACCCTTCTCCATCGCATATTTAACCAGCCCGCTGACGATACTATGGGCCTCGCGGAAGGGGACCCCCTTTCGCACCAGGTAGTCGGCGAGGTCGGTGGCCAGGATATAGCCCCCCTCGGCAGCCTCTCTTGTTTTATCGGCCTTGACCCTAATGGTGGCCATCATGCCAGTGAACACCTCCAGAGTGGAAAGAAGGGTGTCCACGGTGTCGAACAGGCCCTCCTTATCCTCCTGCATATCGCGGTTATAGGAGAGGGGCAGGGCTTTCATCGTAGTCAGGATCGCCATCAGATGGCCGTAGACCCGGCCGGCCTTGCCCCGGGCCAGCTCGGCGACATCCGGGTTCTTCTTCTGGGGCATGATGCTGGAGCCGGTGGTATAGGCATCGTCCAGCTCTACGAATCCGAACTCCTGTGACGACCAGAGCACGATCTCTTCAGCGAGGCGCGACAGGTGCATCATGGCCAAGCTGGCCGCCGCCTGATACTCGATGACGAAGTCGCGGTCGGAGACAGCATCCATGCTGTTTTCGCTCACCCGGGCAAAGCCCAGCTCCTTGGCCAGAAACTCGCGGTCGATGGGATAGGGCACGCCGGCCAGCGCCCCGCTGCCTAAAGGCAGGACATCGGCCCGTTTCAGGCAGTCGCCGAAGCGCTCCACATCGCGGTTCAGCATCTCGAAGTAGGCCAGCAGGTGATGGGCAAAGAGCACCGGCTGCGCCCGCTGCAGATGGGTATAGCCGGGCATGACCACATCTTTATTGGCCTCCGCCAGGTCGAGAAGTGCCCGCTGCAATCGCTTCAGCCTTTCGACAGTGTCGGAAATGGCCTCTTTAACGAAGAGGCGCATGTCCAGGGCGATCTGGTCGTTACGGGAGCGGGCGGTGTGCAGCTTTCGCCCTACATCACCTACTTTCTCGATGAGCCTTGCTTCTATATTCATATGGATATCTTCTAAATCAGCCCGAAGTTCGAAAGAGCCCTGCTCGATCTCATCGCGGATGGAGGCCAGGGCCATGACGATAAGCTCGGCATCCTTATCCGAGATGATGCCCTGTTTGGCCAGCATCCGGGCGTGGGCTATGGAGCCGGCGATGTCCTGCCTATACAGGCGTTGGTCAAAAGGTATAGACGCGGTGTAATCTGCCACCGACTTATCGACCTCCTTTTTGAAACGGTCACGCATGGGGTTCATACCTTATTCAGCACTTCCTCCTTAGCAGAGATAACAAGCCAAGAGTTGCCTCGGCTGCCCTTCATTTGGTGGGTTTCCCTTTTTCCACACCCTCCACCCCCTGAACCTGGGCCTGAGTCTTCACCGGAAGCCCCCAGATGTGGATGAAGCCCACCGCAGCGCTCTGGTCGAATATGTCGGCCTTATCATAGGTGGCCAGCTTGTAGCTGTAAAGCGACTTGGGCGACTTCCGCCCCACAACGGTGGCATTCCCCTTATGGAGCTTCACCCGCAGCGTCCCGGTGACATGGCGCTGCGTGCTCTCGATACAGGCCGCCAGGTCTTGGTGGAGGGCAGAAAACCACAGCCCATTATATATGAGGTCGGCATACTCCAGAGCCACCTTCTCCTTGAACCGCAGTTGATCCTTGGACAGGGTCATAGCCTCCAGCGCCCTATGGGCGGCGAGCAATACCGTTGCCGCCGGCGCCTCATAGACCTCCCGCGACTTTATGCCGACAAGGCGGTTCTCCACATGGTCGACCCGGCCCACGCCGTGACTTCCCGCCAGCTCGCTCAGGCGCTGGATCAGGGATACGCCGTCTAGCTTCCGCCCATCAAGGCTTATCGGGACCCCCCGCTCGAAGCCGATCTCCACATAACAGGGCTCATCTGGTGCGTCCTTCGCCGGCTTTGTCCAAGAGAAGACCTCCTCCGGCGGCTCGGCCCAGGGGTCCTCCAGAACCCCGCACTCGATGCTCCTGCCCCACAGGTTCTCGTCGACAGAGTACGGGCTGGCCACCGAGGCAGGAACGGGGATGGCGTGCTTCTGGGCATAGACGATCTCCTCCTCCCGGGTCATGCCCCATTCCCGGGCCGGGGCGATGATCTTGAGGTGCGGGGCCAGGGCGGAAACGCTGACATCGAACCTCACCTGGTCATTCCCTTTACCGGTGCAGCCATGAGCCACTGCCGAAGCCCCCTCCTCACTGGCAGCATCCACCAGCAATTTGGCGATAAGAGGCCGGGCCAGCGCCGTGGCCAAGGGATACTGCCCCTCGTAGATGGCATTGGCCTTCAGCGCGGGGAAGACGAAGTGGTTGACAAAAAGCTCCTTAGCATCCACCACCAGCGCCTTGACCGCCCCCACCTTAAGCGCCTTTCGCCGAACCGCAGTCAAGTCCTTTTCACTGCCCAGGTCTGCGGTTAAGGTGACCACGTCCATCTTGTATCTCTCACCGATCCACCTGATAGCCACCGATGTATCCAGCCCTCCGCTATAAGCGAGCACAACCTTCTCTGCCACTTTATCATCGCCTCCAGTTCCAATTATTCGCCTGCAAAATGTTCCCTCAGAAAAGATGTAATCTGGGATCTGACCCCAGGGTGATCCCAGGTATAGATGTGGCCCGGCGCCCTGATATAAAAGAAGAGATGTCCCTCCTGGGGCCTATAGGTAGGAATATGCCCAATATTGGCTTGAAATATGGCCCAAAGGTCACACCTGACCAGAGTATCAGGGATTATCCCATTATCATTTATCACCAGCGACCTCTCCGAGACAGCGCCATGATAGGCGAAGGGAACCCCGGTCTGAATACTATATACTCGAGGATTAGCCTCTAAAAGCCCCATCACTTCATTGGCGAAGATCGCTCCACTGCTCTCCCCCATTAGTATAACATTGATATTATCAATGTGCTCAGTGATAAAGTCTATTACAGCGGCTAGAGGCTTTGCCTTTGACGGATACAAATGGATCGTCTCTCTGATCTCATTCATCGAAGCCCATAAGCCGTCAACAGTCCGGGCATAGATTACCAGCAGAGTAGTATAGCCCAGTTTCCCCAGCTCCTCTTCGATTCCCTCTACAATGCTTCCCCATTCCGGGCCGATCTCCTCCTGCCCCAGCCCACCCGAGTTAAAGATAAGAAGAAAATCCCTGCCCCCAGCCTCTGAGTATACCTGCAAAAGATCGTTCACAAACTTTTCATACCCCGTAGAGTTACCGCCGAAGAACTGCGACGCTAGACTAATAGCATCCTCCCTTACATCATCGGGTATCTCTATACCACTCTGACTACCGTCTACAATGCTTAGCTCACCTGGCGAAACCGACGGAGATGACAGCCAGACGCCAGCACCGGCTAGGACTATGATGGCTACCAGCACCGTAAGAGATATAAGCAGTCTGACCTTCATTCTCGGTTTCGATGAGCATAGCTTCAATCGGTAGTCGCCATCGCCCCCTTGCCTACCCTCATGAGCATCCTCTCCAGAATGCCCACCGCCTCATCCACCTCCTTCTCGCCGATGATCAGTGGGGGCATGAAGCGCAGAGCGCTGGGCTTCACCGGATTGAGAAGTAAACCTTCCTCAAGGCAAGCCTTCACCACTTCCTCAGCGATTGCCGCCGAGAATTCAAGGGCCACCAGGAGACCACGCCCCCGAACCTCAACAATGAAATCAAACCTGGCCTTCAGCCGCTCAAGGCTAGTCGTTAGATATCCCCCCACACGGCGACAATTCTCGACGACGCCATTTTCCAGAATATACTTTAAGGTAGCATAACCAGCGGCACAAGCCAGGGGGTTACCACCGAAGGTGGAGCCGTGATCCCCAGGGACAAAGACGGAAGCCCCCTCCTTAGCTAAGAAGGCGCCGATAGGCACCCCGCCGGCAAGCCCTTTGGCCAGGGTCATGATGTCCGGCTCGATGCCGTGGTGCTGGTAGGCAAAGAGGGTTCCGGTCCGCCCCATGCCGGTTTGAACCTCATCTAGGATGAGGAGGATGCCCTTCTGGTCGCACCAGGAGCGCACCCGCTTGAGGTAATCATCGCTGGGGACATTGACCCCGGTCTCGCCCTGGATCGCTTCCAGCATCACGGCGCAGGTTTTTCTCCCGGTAGCCTTCTTGATAGCGTCGATACTATCGTATTCCACGTTGACAAAGCCTTCAGGCAGCGGGATGTAGGGCTCTTGGAACTTGGGCTGACCGGTGGCGGCAGTCATAGCCAGAGTGCGCCCATGAAAAGAGCCGGTGGCGGTGATGACTTCATAGGCGCCGCCCAAATGGAGCTTGCCATATCTGCGGGCGAGCTTCACCGCCCCTTCATTAGCCTCAGCGCCGCTGTTGCAGAAGAAGACCTTATCGAAGCAGCTATTCTGGATGAGGAGCTCCGCCAGGCGTATCTGGGGCACGCTGTAAACCAGGTTCGATGCCTGGATCAGGGTTCGGGCCTGCTCCGAGAGGGCTTTCACCAGCTCCGGATGGGAGTGGCCCAAAACATTCACCGCCAGCCCGCCGATAAAATCCAGATACTCCTTACCCTTATCATCCCACACCCTGGCTCCCTGCCCCTGCACTAGGGTCAACGGCAAGCGCTTGAAGGTGTTCATCAGGTATTTGCGCTCCAGCTCCTGCCAATCAGTCATCCCAGCTCCTTTTAATTATTGTCCCGCTCCCCTTTCCCGCGATGGCCTCAATTAGTGCATGAGGCGAGCGGCCATCGACGATTTGGGTTATGGGCACGGTGGAAAGGGCGCGAAGGCACGCCTCCACCTTGGGTATCATCCCCCCGGATACGACGCCGGAGGCGATGAGGGAGTTTACCTTCTCCGGCGACAGGCGAGTCAGCAATCCCGCCGAGCCATCCAAGACACCGGGGACATCGGTGAGAAAGACGAGCCTCTCCGCGCCCAGGGCAGCCGCGATCTCGCCGGCAGCGGTGTCGGCATTGATGTTGAGCTTTTGGCCTTTGGCGTCAAAACCTAAAGGAGCGATCAGCGGAATGTAGCCCTCCTTTA
Source organism: uncultured Dehalococcoidales bacterium (assembly GCA_964431905.1). Taxonomy (GTDB): domain Bacteria; phylum Chloroflexota; class Dehalococcoidia; order E44-bin15; family E44-bin15; genus CAYSLE01. The sequence continues at coordinate 17,172 of CAYSLE010000010.1, forward strand.
GCAGAATCCCTATAGGCTCGGCGTTGATTTTCACCACCTCCCCGGCGAATCCCAGCTTTTCATCCTTGACCCTGGCCTGGATGAGGCCGCCATCGACACCGCTCAGTCCCATGGCTCGCCCGCCCCGCGACTGGATAGCGGCCACCAGCTCCTTATTGACCAGCCCGCCCAGGACAGCGACCACCACCTGAAGGGTCTCGTGGTCAGTCACCCTCAGCCCTTTTTCGAACCTGGTGGCGATGCCCTGGCGCGAAAGCCACTGCGTTATCAGGTCGCCGCCACCGTGAACCACCACCACCGCCCTGCCCTCCTTCTGGAGAGCGACCAGGTCATCCAGGGTGGTATCATGGCTCCCCAGGGTTGAGCCCCCGATTTTGACCACAACGGGTTTCTTCAACTTGAGGATATTCCCCTCAGTTTCTTTCGTATCTCCTCCCTCTCCTTTTCCACCCATTTCCCCCCGCCCCGCCTCCTCTGCTCCGCCAGCTCGATTCGCCGGTTGTCCTCCTCTACCCGCT
>CAYSLE010000011.1:0-4941 GCA_964431905.1 uncultured Dehalococcoidales bacterium
ATTTCAATCCTGTGGCAGCTCCATCATCTCGTAGGTGGAGCAAACCTCGTAGGCGCTAGCCGCCGGGAAAACGCAGTGATCCAGGTGCATCCCGGGGAACCAGCCAGACTTCTCATTCTCCTCCAGGTCACACCAGTGCTCCTGATAGTCATCGAAAGGGGTGCATTCGTTTACAATGTGATGCTTGCAGGTATTGCAGCGCCCGGGACGGACGATGATTATCTCCATACCACCCCCCAATGTATCCCCTATTATATTTATGGAGGCAACCTTTGTCTAGCCTGAGTTGGCTGAAGGGGTGATGATTATGTGAGGTGCCCTGGTCAAAGGGTGTTTTGTCACCTGAACCGAGGCGGAGAAGACCTCTTTTATGTTCTCCTCGGTGAGCACCTTTTCCGGGGTGCCATCGGCGAAGATGCGCCCCGCTTTAAGGAGAATGAGCCTATCGAAGTAAAGGGCAGCCAGGTTAAGGTCGTGCATCGCCCCGACAACAGTGAGGCCTTGCTCCCGGTTGAGGCTCCTCACCAGATCGAGGATCTCCACCTGATGATTGATGTCGAGGTGGGCGGTGGGCTCGTCCAGGAGAAGTAGTTTCGGCTCCTGGGCCAGGGCCAGTGCCAGGATGGCCTTTTGCCGCTCACCACCGCTGAGCTCATTGAAGAAGCGCCCCTTCAGCTCATCGATGCCGATGAGCGCTATAGCCCGGTCAACCGCTCGCTGATCTCCCTTCCCCTCACCGGAAAAAGGCTTGAGGAAAGGCGTTCTCCCCAAAAGCACCACCTCCCTAAGGGTGAAGGCAAAGGGCATATTGAACTGCTGTGGCACCACCGCTACCTGTTGTGCTACTTCCCTTCGTTTCATCCGGCCCAATGTTGAGCCGTCTAGGCAGATCTGCCCTTCACCAGGTCTCAGCACGCCACTCATGAGCTTGATCAGGGTCGTTTTGCCCGAGCCGTTAGGCCCGAGCAGAGCCACCATCTCCCCCTTCTCCACCACCAGGTCGATGTGGCACAACACCGGGGCGTCGTTATACGAGAAAGAGACTCCATTAAGGCTAAGGTTGACCATCAGAAGGCATACTCCCTTCTGGTGCGCCTCAATAGGTAGATGAAGAACGGGGCGCCGATGATGGCGGTGAGAATCCCTATCTGAATCTCATCGGGGGCACGCACGGTTCGGGCGAAAAGGTCGGCGATGACCAGGAAGGCACCGCCGGAGAGCGCCGCTGCCGGCAACAGGAGGCGATGGTCTGGCCCCAGCACCAGTCTCATAGCATGGGGGACTACCAGTCCAACAAAGCCCACCAGCCCGCTTATGGAAACCGCAGCTGCGGTGAGCAGTGAGCCTAGGCCAAGAACGAGGAGTTTTTCCCGCTCGACATCGATCCCCACATAAGCAGCACCCTCTTCCCCCAGGGCGAAAGCATTGAGGCGAAAGGCAAAGAAACGGGCCAGCACTATCCCGCCAACGATGAGCGGGGCGATGAGGATAATCTGGTCCCAGCCGCTGACCGAGATACTGCCCCAAAGGAAGGACCACACCTTTCCCATGAGCTCATGTTTGCCACTGAGGTTAGCTATGAAGAAGGAGGCTGCCGCCAGCAGTGAGCTTACGGCAAACCCGGCGAGAAGCATGCTCACAACCGGTGTCTTGCCGCCGACCCGGGCCAGGTTGTAGACCAGAAGGACCGCCCCCAGGGCGCCGATAAAGGCTGCGATGGGCACCAGGCCGAAGCCGGAGAGGGCGAAGCTCACCGGCAACATCATGGCAATGGTGGCACCGAAGAGAGCGCCGGCTGAGGTGCCGATGATGTAGGGGTCGGCCATGGGGTTTCTCAGTAGACCCTGAAACAGCACGCCCGCCGCCGCCAGCGCCGCCCCCACCAGCGCCCCAGCCACCACCCGGGGCAACCTGATCATGAAGAGAATGGCCTCATGGTTTCGCAGCTCCCAGGCAGAGGAGAGTGAGAAATCGGCTAACCCTATTTTATTCAGCGTCATCTTCAGTATGTCTAACGGCGAGATGGACTCAGCGCCAAAGGCGGCACCTAGAAGCAGGCATAAGAGCAAGATAGCCCCTAGCACCACTAACAACAGCAAGCGATGATTTTGTCTCAGCCTGGTGAACACTCTAGTCCCTGCCCTTCAATTGTAGCGGGATTCCGGCGACCATTAGATAGACCCTATCGGCGCGCTGGGCGATGAATTGATTCGCCCTGCCCAGGAGGTCGCGATAAACTCGCCCCGATGGATATTCTGGGACAAGCCCCATGCCCACCTCATTGGACACGATAATGATGTTCTTTTTCCGCTCTAAAATCTGGCTTAATTCATCCCAGATTTGGCCCTGCACGGCGTCTATGTCTGGGGGCTCGTGGGCCTTGTCCATAAGATTGGAAACAAGAAGGCTGAGGCAATCCAGGATCACTACATCGGCGTCCTCGGCCTGTTCACCTATCGCTTTAGCTACGCCGGTGGGGGCCTCCACTGTTCGCCAGGTTTTGGGCCGAGCCTTTTTATGAAGCTCGATTCGACAACGCATCTCCTCATCCCCGGGGACCGCGGTGGCAACGAATAGAACCCGCCCCCCCAGTTCCCTTGCCAACTGCTGGGCGTAAAGGCTCTTCCCGCTTCTTGCTCCGCCCAGGATCAGGATGACCTCGCTTCCCACTGGCATTAAGAATAGCCTCCAGCGAGCAGCGGTATCAGGATCAGGGCGCAAACCTCGATCACCTCATTGATGGCACCGTAGGTATCACCGGTCAGGCCACCCAGCCTTCTTCTTATATAGGCTGCCATTATCACTATTATGAGCCAGATGGCGGCCATCACCGCCAGGCCCCATAGCCTCATCAAAGCCGCCGATACCGCTAGGGCGATGAGCGTGGCTATGAGCAGGCTTCGCCAGTTCACCTGCTCTTTGAAGGTTCTACCCATCCCCTCCTCCCTGGTCGATGGGTAGCCGAAGATAGCATAGACCATTGCCCAGCGACCCAGCACCGGCATGAGGAGCAGGGCCGCCATCCTATACGGACCGGGCAAAAAGAGCAAAGAGATATACTTAAGCAACAAGAGCAGGAAGGCCCCCACCACCCCAAAGCCACCCACCCGGCTATCGCGCATAATGGCCAGCCGCTGCTCCGCCGATCTGCCGGCAGCCATACCATCGCAGGTATCGATAAAGCCATCGAGATGATGGGCCCCGGTGACCAGCACTAGGGCCACGATAAGCAGGGCGCTGCCTAAGGCCGTGGGCAGGAACAGGGCGAAAAGCTGGTCCAACCCGAACAAGAGACCACCGATCCCCAGCCCGACAATGGGGAAAAAGATGAGGGACCGGCCAATATCCTCTCCAGCGATCTCCCGCCGCACCGGGATTACGGTTAGAAACTGCACCGCCGCCAGGAACCCTCTCCCCCACTTCCAACCGCTCTCTTTTATATCGCTATAGGCGATCATTCCGCCCCTCTTTCGGCATGGGATACGCCGGCTTCAGCAAAGGTGGCCATCTCGGTCAGGGTCTTCACCGCAGCCTCGACAACGAAGATGGCCAGCGCGGCGCCAGTGCCTTCACCGAGGCGCATCTGGAGGTCGAGGATGGGTTTCAAACCCAGGTGCTTGAGCACAGCCCGGTGCCCCCTCTCCGCAGAGAGGTGAGCCGCGATGAGAAAATTGCGCAGTTGCGGTGCCATGGCGGTGGCGATGAGGGCGGCAGCGCCGGAGACGAAGCCATCGATGACTACGGGGATGCGGTGGGCCGCAGCCGCTAGCATCACCCCCGCTAGCCCACCGATCTCAAACCCGCCCACCTTGGACAGCACATCAAGGCCATCCTCGGCATCGGGCTGATTCAGCTTAAGCGCTTCTTCGATGACCATCACCTTATGGGCCAGCTGTCTATCGCCTATCCCAGTGCCACGTCCGGTGATTTTGGCTACCGTCCCGCCGGTGATGGCCACGGTGATGGCGCTGGCGGCAGTGGTGTTCCCGATCCCCATATCGCCGGTGCCGACGATGTCCAGCCCCCTTTCGACCTCCTTTTCCACCACCTCAATGCCGGCCTCTATAGCAGTGAGCGCCTCCTCCCGGGTCATGGCTGGCCCTCGCCTCATGTTGCGTGTTCCCAGAGCTACCTTCTTCGAAAGCAACTTGGGGTGTGGCTCAAGCACGGCGGCCACCCCCATGTCCACCACCACCACCCGAGCGCCCACGTGCCGCGCCAGAACATCGATGCCGGCGCCCCCGTGAAGGAAATTACGCACCATCTGTGGAGTGACCTCTTGGGGATAGAGGCTCACCCCCTCGGCGACCACGCCGTGATCAGCAGCCATGGTCACTATAGCTTTATGCTCAAGTTTAGGCATCGCCTCACCCCTGATCCCCGCCACCTTGATAGCGAGCTCCTCCAGCCGGCCCAGGCTGCCCCGAGGCTTGGTCAAACTGTCCTGGCGCTCTCGAGCCGCCTTCGCCGCCCTCTGATCCAAGGAGCCAATCCACTGAATCATCCCTTCTATAGAACCCACATTCATTCCTTAGAGAACGTTTATCACTCCCCCTGTCATTCTGAGCGAAGCGAAGAATCTAGAGACCCTTCGCAGGCGCTCAGGGTGACAGTTAAACAGCCTTTTTTATGTAAAAAGCTCGGGGTGTATGATCCTGGCCATCGCTTCCAGGCCATCGACGATGCGGGGGCCAAAGCGCGATGTGAGGTCGGCGTCGATGGGATATATGGCCCCGTTCTTCACCGCGCTTAGCCCCTGCCAAGCGCCGGGCCGAGCCACCACATCATCAGGCGATACCCAAGGATAGTCGCCAAGGATGATGATATCCGGGTCAGCAGCGACTATCTTCTCAAGGCTAAATGTAAGCCAAGCGCTGGGCTCTTTGACGATGTTCTCGCCGCCGGCTAGAATGATGAGAGCATCGATAAAGGAGCCCTGAC
>CAYSLE010000011.1:4951-16361 GCA_964431905.1 uncultured Dehalococcoidales bacterium
TGACCCGCAGTCCACGGGTTGGTCACTGCCATCCCCGAGGCATCGATCTCATAAAACACAGTAGGCCTCTGAATGATGGCGGCGGTTTTGAGAGTAACGTCGGCGATGCGCGATTTCATGCCGTCGATAAGTTCCTCTGCCTCCGCCTCCTTGCCGGTGATCTGGCCCACCAGCTCGATATCGCGGAAGATGCCGGCGATGTCCGCCGGCTGAAGCACCACCATTGTTACCTCAAGCTCCTCAAGCTGCTCACATACCGGATCATGCCCATCAGCGAAGACAATATCGGGGTCCAGGGCTATAATCGCCTCCAGGTTAGTGGTGAAATAGCCGCCCACCTTGGGCTTGGCCAGGGTCTCCTCAGGATAATCGCAGTGCTCGGTTACCCCCACCACCCGGTCCCCCAAACCCAGAGCAAACAGGATTTCAGTGATGGCCGGTGCCAGGGAGACAATCCTCTGCGGAACCTGCTCGATTTCGACCGTCCTCCCCAGGTCATCGGTTATCTCCCCCGGGCCAGACGGTGGTGGGATGCAAGCTACGGCCAGAGCAAGCGCTAAGGCCAGAAAAACAAAATATAATCTTTTCATTGGAAATGCCTCTCAGTATGGAATAGCAACAAAAATCCCCTCGCTCTGCAGAACGAGGGGAACCTCAAGCTATCTTGACATACTTCCCACCCCCTTTTTCCGCGGAGGTCTCAGGACATCCAGAGGCCGGCGTTCTGACTTCCCCACTACTTGGGGTCACAGTGGGCGGGACCGTACCGGACTTTCACCGGCTTGCTCTCCAATTAAGCCCTGGCTCGCGCTCAGGCGCCCCTGGCCCGCTATTCAGTTTGGCATAATATAGCATACTGCAGGGAAAAGGTCAATATCTTAGAGATTGTTTAGCAACCTATCCCTCTAACCCCCTTCCCTTAGTAAGGGAAGGGGGAGTGTTGACCTCTTCCCTCTCCCCTTTAGAAGGGGAGAGGGACAAAGGGTGAGGGGTTAATAAACAACTTGATACCCGATTCGCCTTGACACTGCCCCCGAACTCAGTTATCATCGCAACCAGCGATCCAAGGAGATTCACCATGGCATATAAGACGATCCTCTATGAGAAGAAGGGCCCTATCGCCTATATCACCCTCAATCGCCCTAGGGCGGGAAATGCGATAAACGCTCAGATGGCTAAGGAGATGACCGAGGCCTGCCGCGGGATTAACCAGGATGATGAGGTCAGTGTGGTCATCCTCAAAGCTGCCGGGGGTGTTTTCTCCTCAGGGAGCGAGCCGCAGGATTGGGAGGCGGTATCTGAGGCCTCCAGTGCCATTTCCAGCCTGGAGCGAGTGGCCATCGCTGCCATCAACGGCGACGCCGTGGGCCAGGGGTTAGAGCTGGTGCTGGCCTGCGATATAAGGATCGCGGCAGAGGGGGCAAAGTTCTGCCTGCCCCACACCAGCTACGGTATGATCCCCAGCGGAGGTGGCACTCAAAGGCTGCCCCGCCTAGTGGGAAAGGGCAAGGCATTGGAGATGATCCTCACCGCCGAGCCCATCGATGCCGATGAGGCTCTTCGCATCGGACTGGTCAATAAGGTGGTGTCGTCCCCGGAGCTGCTTTCAGCGGCAGAGGAGGTGGCAAGAGGGATAATCAGCAAGGGGCCCATCGCCCTGAGATATGCCAAGGAGGCAGTAAATAAGGGGTTGGATCTGACCCTGGAGCAGGGATTGAGGCTGGAGGCCGACCTCTATTTCCTGATCCAAACCACCGCCGACAGGATGGAGGGGATTAGGGCCTTCCTGGAGAAGAGGCCACCGCAGTTCAAAGGGGAATGAAAGATCAAGCTGAAGCTGGACCTGCACACCCACTGCTATGAAGCCACTTGCTTCCGGGCGCCAAACGAGGAAATCGTCGCTAGCATAATAGCCCAGATCAAGGACACAGGGCTCGATGGCATCGCCATCACCGAGCACTATGCCAGGGACTACGGATTCAAGGTGAGGAAAATCGTTGAGGAGTCCTTCAATAACGAGGTGCTCATCATCCCTGGCTGGGAGATAGATGTAAGCGGGCGTCAGGAGGTGGAGCTCTTTCTCCCCAATGGCTCTATCTTCCGCTACCTGGCCCATCCCGGCTTTCCCATAAATTCCTATTTCATTGACAATGTTCAGGGGATCGAGATCGACAATGCGCTGCACAACTGGCATATCGATAAGGAGAGGGTCAGGGCCCTAGCTGATAAGCATGACCTTCTGCTGCTCAAGAATAGCGACGCCCACTCCATAGAGTGGATCGGTCGCTTCTACAATGAGATCGACCTGGAAGAACTGGTCGCCCGCGCCAAGTAATGCTCCATAGCACCGGCCAGATTATGTGACACACTCCATGGTTCTCTTGTGTCTTATCGAGGAGGATTGTGGTAAAATAGGGCCATGAACCCCTTTGAAACCGTTATCTACAACAAAAGGGATGGCATCGCCGATGTCATCCTCAACCGGCCTGAGGTGTTGAACCGCTACAACATCCAGATGCGCGATGACATCTATCAGGTGCTCTGCGCCATCCACGATGACCCCGATGTGCTGGTGGTCATATTCAAAGGGGCCGGGGAGAGGGCATTCTGCGTCGGCGCCGACCTCAGCGAGTTCGGCACCGCCCCATCGCCCACTATCGCCCGCCAGGTGAGGTTCGAGCGCGATGTATGGGGCCTCCTCTCCAACCTGAAACAGCCCCTGATTGCCGCCATGCATGGCTATGTCTTAGGCTCCGGGGTGGAGATAGCATGCCTTTGCGATATCAGGATCGCCTCGGAGGACGCTGTCTTCGGCCTTCCCGAGGTCTCCCTGGGCATGATCCCGGCAGCAGGCGGGACCCAGACTGTGCCCCGCATCATCGGCCGGGGCAAGGCGCTCCAGTTCCTCCTCACCAGCGAGCGCATCGATGCCAAAGAGGCATATCGCATCGGGCTAGTAAACATGGTGGTGAGCCGGGCGGAGCTCTATCCCACCGCAGATAAAGTGGCACAAAAGCTCCTGTCTCATGGCCCTATCGCTCTGCGGCATGCCAAGGAGGCCATAAATCGCGGGCTTGACCTCACCCTTAACCAGGGGCTGGCATTGGAGAAGAAGCTTGCCCAGATTGTGGCCCAGACTGAGGACGCAGCCGAGGGGATCAGGGCCTTTTTAGAGAAGAGACCCCCATCGTTCAAAAACAGGTAGTAGAGGGCAGTGGCGATCTCTACGGACTATCACTCGATAAGGGGTTGAATGTGCCAATCGCCAGGCAGTGATTTGTGGAGGGGGAGTTATGGAGCAGGTATTGGAGGAGCTTATCGAAAAGACGGCGGAGTTCATCGCCGCTGCCAAAAAGATAGTGGTGTTTACCGGCGCCGGAGTGAGCACAGAGTCAAGCATGCGCGACTTCAAAGGCTCAGGAGGTGGACGGACCAAACACAGCCCCGAGGATTTCACCTCTCAGAAACCTGTCGTAGACTCGGAGGCGAAAAAAAGGGGTGGGCGAATGTTCAGCATATTGCGTTTGATGGACATGGCGCAGCCGAATCCAGCCCACTATGCCATCGCCGAGCTAGACAAATTGGGCAAGCTTGATTGTGTCATCACCCAGAACGTGGATGGCCTTCATCAGAAGGCGGGAGTGCCCGACGAGAAGGTCATCGAGCTTCACGGCACCCTCAATTTTGTGAAATGCATGAGCTGCGGCAAGCGTTATCCCATCGCTGACATCGCCAAGAAAATAGACGAAGGCGTGGATGAACCTGTTTGCCAAGAGTGTGGAGGCATACTGAGGTCAGCCACCATCTCCTTCGGCGAGCCTATGCCGGATACAGAGAGGGCGGAGGCACAACGCCGTTCTCGGGACTGTGACCTCATGCTGGTCTTGGGCTCTTCGCTGGTGGTGTATCCCGCAGCCTACATCCCCCTCTATGCCAAGCAGGCCGGAGCTAAGTTAGCCATCATAAATATGGGGACCACCCCCATGGATAACTACTCCGATGTTCACATCAATGCCAGGGTGGGAGAAGTGTTGCCCCGGATCATAGAGCGGGTAAAGAGCAAACTTGCTGCCTAGATGGCCGTTCCATTGACAGGGCGAGGGGGTAAATGATAATGTATCTGCGACAAAAAATCGGAGGTGAGCTTTGAACACTACAGAGTTCTTGATGGTAACCTCTTCCATCGTCCCGGATAGGACAGCGATAGTTTTTGAGGGGAAGCGATTCACCTTTAGCCAGCTCAATGCACGGGCAAACCGGTTTGCCAATGCGCTCATGGGTCTGGGAGTAGTGAAAGGGGACAGGGTTGCCATCCTTCAGGTCAATTGCAACCAATATCTAGAAGCCTACTACGGCGCGGCCAAAATGGGGGCTATCTTCGTCCCGCTGAACTTCAGGGCGAAGAGGGAAGAGCTCATCCACATGCTCAACCATTCGGAGTCCAGCGTCCTCCTGGTAGGGGGGCGATATGTTGATCTGGTCAATTCAATGCGATCAGAGCTACCCCTGATAAAGCACTACATCTCTATAGACGGTAAGCAAGCGGGAATGCTGGAGTACGAAGAACTAATCGCCGCTGCCTCAGATGAAGAGGTTTTCAGCGAGATCAGCGATGACGATATCACTATACTTATGTATACGGCGGGAACCACCGGGCTACCCAAGGGCGTGCCCCTGACCCACAATAGCTTCAGCGTCTATGTGATGGAAAACGTGACCCCTGCCGACCTTGAGATAGAGGAAACCAACCTCCTCACTATGCCCCTGTATCACGTAGCCGGGATTCAGGCGTTATTGGCTGCCACCTATGGGGGACGAACCCTGGCGCTGATGAGACAGTTCGAGGTCAATGAGTGGCTACAGACGGTGCAACAGGAGAAGGCAAACCGAGCGATGCTGGTGCCTACCATGCTGAAACGGGTTATCGATCACCCCGATCTCAATAAATATGACCTTTCCAGCATGAAGGTGATAACCTATGGCGCTGCCCCTATGCCTTTCCAGGTGATCAAGAAGGCCATCGGCCTCTTCCCCGGAGTTAACTTCATAAATGCCTTCGGCCAGACGGAGACCGCCTCGACCATCACCACCCTGGGCCCTGAGGATCATGTCATCGAGGGAACGGAGGCGGAGAAGGAGAAAAAGCTAAAAAGGCTCACCTCCTCCATCGGCAGGCCGATGTCCGATATTGAGATGAAGATCGTCGATGAGAAGGGCAATGATCTGCCTCCAGGGGAGGTAGGCGAAATCGTTGCCCGCGGCCCTCGGGTGATGAGCGGCTATTGGAAGGACCCGGCGAAAACGGCCAAGGCCATAGACAAGAATGGTTGGCTCCACACCGGCGATATGGGGTATATGGATGAGGAGGGCTACTTCTACCTTGCCGGCCGCGGCGATGACCTGATCATCCGGGGTGGGGAGAATATCTCCCCAGAGGAGGTGGAGAACGTGCTCTATGCTCACCCTGCCATTGAGGAGGCGGCGGTGATCGGCGTTCCCAGCGAGGAGTGGGGACAGGAGCCCCGAGCCATCGTAGTGCTCAAGGAGGGGAAGACCGCCACCGCTGAGGAGGTCATAGAATTCTGCCGCCAGAGGCTAGCCAGCTTCAAGAGGCCACGCTCTGTGTTCTTCATCGACGAGCTTCCCCGCACCAGTACGGGCAAGGTGTTGAAGCGGGTCCTCCGCGAGCAATATGGTAAACCCTAAAAATGGCACACAGAGGGAATCAACCTTATTCTGGAGATGAGCGCCGATAGATTCGTGAAGCTGGCGGAGAAGGAAGCGCCTGGGGTGAAGGTGATCGTCGCCGAGCCAGGGCAAGAGATTGCCCTGTAGATAGAGCCTCGTCTTCTCACTGTAGTGGACTGCTTATCCCGTTGAACGCTGCTCGATGGCAGCCGCCACCAGCTCAGCCAGGTCTTTCGCTTTAAGGAATTCCGATGCCGCCTTAGCCTTGATGGCATCCTCGAACATCTGGAGGCAGTAGGGGCAGGCGGTGGCCACGATATCGGCCTTAGTCTCTATGATCTGCTGAGTTCGGGCCTCATTGATCCTGGTGCCTATCCTCTCCTCCATCCAGAAGCGGCCGCCGCCCCCACCGCAGCAGAAGCTCCGGCTGCGGGAGCGTTTCATCTCCACCATCCGGGACCCGGGGATGGCCTTCACCACCTGCCTCGGCTGGTCATAGACATCGTTGTGTCGGCCCAGGTAGCAGGCATCATGATAGGTCACCGTCTTGCCCAAGGCGTTGCTCAGCTTCAACTTGCCCTGCTTAATCAGGTCGGCGATGAGCTGAGAGTGGTGAACCACATCGAAAACGCCGCCGAACTGGGGGTATTCATTCTTGATGGTGTTATAGCAATGAGGACAACTGACCACAACCTTCTTTATGCCATAGTTGTTAAAGGTCTCGATGTTCTTCTGCGCCTGTATCTGGAAGAGGTATTCATTGCCCATGCGCCGTGCCGGCTCGCCACAGCAGGTCTCCTCCTCACAGAGCACACCCACCTTGAGCCCAGCAGCCTTAAGCACCTCGGCAACGGCCACCGCCACCTTCATGTTCCTCTCCTCCAGGGCGGCGGCACAGCCCACAAAGTAGACCAGGTCTACATCTTTGTCCTCAGCGAGATGGGCCAAGTCCACCGGCAGGCACCAGTCGCTCCTGGTGGCAGTGGTGCCACGGCATGAGTGCCCCCGGTCTTCGATGCATCTTAAAGCGCCTTCGGCGGTCTCGGGGATGTCAGCCTGCTCCAGCACCAGGTTGCGGCGCATGTCGATTATCTTATCGATGTGCTCGATGAACATCGGGCACACCTCCTGACAGGCGCGGCAGGTGGTGCAGGACCAGAGCTCGTCCTTCAGGATGACATCGCCAACCATGGAGACACCGCTCTCCCCCGGGTTGCCGGGGTTGCCCCCGTTGCCACCGCTGGCCTTGGCTGCCATCAGGCTGGGGCCTACCTCCAGCCAGTGCCGCTTAAGGTCCTGGATCACCTTTTTCGGGTTCAGCGGCTTATCGGTGGCGTAGGCGGGGCAGGCATCCTGACAGCGACCGCAGCGGGTGCAGGAATCGAGGTCTAGAAGCTGCTTCCAGGTGAAGTCGGTGATCTTGGCCGCGCCAAAGCTCTCTGCCTCCTCCAGCTTAATCGGCGCCAGAGCCCCCTTGGGCCGAGACGACCGGAATAGCACATTGAAGGGGCCAACAACGATGTGCGACAGCGACGAGAAGGTCAGGGCAACATAGCTTATGGCCCCCAGCGCCAGAACAGTATGGAACCACCAAAGGCTCTCATGAGTCAGGAGCAACGCCCCTGGGGAGGAAGCTGCAAAGGCTTGAGCGAAGACCCAGCCCCCAGGGGACCACACCTCCCATGATGGGTTGTAGGCGTAGCCAAATAGGTGCTCGAACTCCGCCGGGTTGGCGTTGAAGTAGGCAATGCGAAGCCCTTCAATTATGAAGCCGGTGAGCACAATGACGAAGATCAAGATTAGAGCAATGGCGTTCTCCGATTTATTGTCCAGCCGTTTCGGCCTTTGAATATACCTCCTGTAAGTGGCGATTATCACCCCGACGATCGCCGCTATGCCCAGGACATCTACAGCGAAGGAGATACCCAGATAGGGACCGCCCTGGAGCCCGCCTATAGCGTAGTGGGTTATGAAATCGATGGCTGCTCCCAGCAAGAAGAAGGTGGCTCCCCAGAAGATAAGGAAGTGAATCAGCCCGGGATAGGGCTCCCTAAGGAAGCGCCGGTGAATAAAGCCGTCCACCACCCCGGTGACGGCAAAGGCCCATAACCTCTTCCCCAAGTTGTCGAGCCTGTTGTCCCGCTGGCCCAGCCGCCACAGGCGATAGCGCTTATATAGCCCATAGCCAAGGACTATCGCCAGGGGGATCAGCAAATAGTAGAGGATCACCCCATAGGGCTCGATGTTCCAGAATATCTCTCTGGTTGCCATAGTTCCTCCTTACTAGCGGATAGTGTATCACATCACAAACTTCTTGCCAAGATTGAGGACTCTGACCTTTCCCACGTGCTGTGACTCGCCCAGTCACCACTGCTCTTTTGAAAGGTCATACTAGAGGCTGGGCCGGTATAGAGAACCCAAAGGAGGTGTCGGGGCTATTCAAGGACGACGGTTCCGCTCTTGCCGCCGCTCTTCCTGACCAGGCGGAGCCGCTCGATGCGCATGGCGGGGTCTACCATTTTACACATATCATAGATGGTCAGGGCGCTGACCGCCACTGCGGTGAGCGCCTCCATTTCCACCCCGGTTTTACCAGTGCATTTTACCGTTGAAGTTATCTCCACCCCTTCCTGGGAAAAGGCAAATTCCACCTTGACCTCATCCAGCATTAAGGGATGGCACAAAGGGATGATCTGGGAGGTCTGCTTTGCCGCCATGATCCCGGCCACCTGAGCTGTAGCCAGAACATCCCCCTTCGGCAGCTTGCCCTCTCTTATCAAAGAAAGGGTTTCCGGCTTCATCACCACCACCCCCTTAGCCACTGCCTCCCGCTCAGTGAGAGGCTTCTGGCTCACATCCACCATTCGCGCCGGCTCTTGCACTTTCAACCTCCCACCTGGCACATAGCCCGCCCCTTGGGCAGCACCCCCTCCGATAGGTGATGGCGCTCCGGTTTTTGGGCCACCGCCTGCTGAATCAACCCCTTTAGCTCCTCCACCGATGCCCCACAGCGCAGGTGGGCCTTAAGGTCCACCTCATCATCGCTGAGCAGGCAAGGGCGAAGCTTCCCATCCACGGTGAGGCGCAGGCGATTGCAATTGAAACAGAAGTGTTGGCTTAGTGGGGCGATAAAGCCCACGGTTCCCGCTTCCCCGGGAAATCTAAAGTATTTGGCCGGGCCATTGCCATGTCTATGCCGGCAAGGCTCCAGAGGCCCCAGGGAGAGGAGGCGCTCCTGGATTTCCCTGGTCGGGATAAAGGAAGAGCCATCCCCAGCGCCAAAGGGCATCCGCTCGATAAAGCGAACATGCCAGCCCTCTTTCACCGTCAGGCGGGCAAAGTCGAGCACCTCATCATCGTTTATCCCCGGAATAACCACCATATTCACCTTGACCGGGTTAAGCCCCACCGCCTTTGCCGTCTCAATACCATCGAGGACATCATCCAGCTTATCATGCCTGGTGATCCGATGAAATCTATCCCTTTTGAGGGTGTCAAGGCTGACATTGACCCGCTTCAGCCCGGCCTCTCTAAGCTGGGCAGCATACCGTCCCAAGAGCACACCATTGGTGGTCAAGGCTATATCATCAATGCCCTGGATTTTAGAGAGCATAGCCACCAGCTGGGATAACCCCAACCGCACTAAAGGCTCGCCCCCGGTGAGCCTCAGCTTGTTTATGCCCAGAGCGGCCGCAGCCTGGGCTACCGCCTGAACCTCCTCATAGCTCAGGATTTCACTGTGGGGCAACAGGGTAATGCCCTGCGCCGGCATACAGTAGATACAGCGTAGATTGCAGCGGTCGGTAACCGATATTCTCAGGTAGTTTATAGGTCGTTGAAAGGAATCGGAAAGACCGGTCATCTTTCGAGCTATTTGCTCCTTTATACTGATTCGCCCCGAGCTATCCCACCCTGGGCCTAGCCGCCACCTTTTTGAGCCACACGCCGCTCCAATACCTGGCGCGCTTTCCTCGCCGCTTGGCCGCGATGGCTTACTTTGTTTTTCTCCTCTATGCTGAGCTCGGCCATTGTCTGGCCCAACTTCGGGAGGTAGAAGATAGGATCGTAGCCGAAGCCGCTCTCGCCCTTGGGCTCAAAGGCGATTATCCCCTTACACTCCCCACGACAAAGCTCCACTTCCCCCTGGGGCGAGGCAATGGCGATGACACACACGAAGCGGGCGGCCCGTCTCTCCCAGGGTATGCCTTCAAGCCGCCTCAGCAGATAGTCTATCCTCTCTCTGTCGGAGACACCCTCCCCGGCATAGCGAGCGGACAGGGCGCCGGGCTCCCCCCCCAGAACATCCACCTCCAACCCCGAGTCATCGGCCAGGGCAAGTAGCTTACCCTTTGCCGCATAAGCTATGGCCTTGATGGAGGCATTCTCCTCCAGGGTTTTCCCGGTCTCGCTTGCCACCAGCTCTATGCCGGCATCGGCGAGGGTGACAATCTCGTGGGGTATGCCTTGAAGCAGCAGCAAGTATTCCCTCACCTTCGCTTGGTTTTTGGTCGCCAGGAGGAGTTTAGGCCGGGTCAAAGGTCGGTGAATCTCCCCTCCAGCTTTCTCGCCACCTGGGGCATGGTGGTGTATTCCATCTCCTCCAGGGGCAGACGATGGGGCTCAAATGGCCCGTGGCGGCGCATATAATCGGCGACTTCGTTGGCGATCTGCCTTGCTTTATCGAAGCTGGGGTCGGCGAACATATCCCTTGGCCCCACCAGCTTGCCGCCGGAGAGCTGGAAGCCAGCGGCGACCACGCGGGGCGGGCCATCGAAGCGAGATGGGTTGGAATCAGGAATGGATACCGGCATAAGAGGACCGTGGTGTGAGCCCCGCATCCAACCCTCCACCAGTATCGGGTTGGTAAAGGGCTCCAGCACCTCTCCCACCGCGGGGAACTCACCCTGGGAGCGCACAATGCACACCGGGTCGTCCTTGCCCACATATCTTCCTGCGATGAGCGCCAGGCGCTGTGTGGAGGATACCGCCGCAATCTCGTTGGAGCCACGGTGATATACCGCCTTCACCGCATAGCGGGATGGTGCCCCCATGAAGAGGAGCATATCATAGATCTCCTCTGGGGCATCTAGGGTGATCTTCTTATGTTCCTTGACGTCGTGGATCTCGAAACGAAAGCCGCGATGCATGTTCTCGGCAATAACCAGCCCGATGGTGTTAAAGGGGTCGGCGAACATCTTGTAGAGAGGTAAATTCCACGCCCCGGCCGATGTCTTATCGGCCATAAAGATGATGATGGTCTCCGCCCCCCGCTCCTGAAACTCCATCTCAGCGACACCGGGCCCCATTCCCTTGACATTGCCGGAGAAGGCCTCGGCGAGAAGGTCCTGCCCTGCGCCATGAAGCTTAAGCTCCTTGGCCACCTTAGTACACTCAACAAAGGTATCCCAGGCAAGCTTGTGAATCGCCTCGTTCTCCTCGCCTCGCTGGTGGGTCATTATCAACTGCAGGTCATCGCCGCAGCGGGTGACATGGAAATCCACCAGCAGCTTGTCACGCTTAGCACTCTCCACAAGCTCGGTAGCCCTCTCCAGGACCAGGGGATGGGAGCTGGAATGCCCAACATAACCGCCGATGTCAGCTTTGATTACGCTCAGGGTGATCATTCACTTCCTCCTTTCTCATAAGACCTCCACTGGTTTGTGTATTCCGAACACCTGGCGAAACACATCGCATATCTCACCCAGGGTGGCATAGGAGCGCA